>CAYLSF010001018.1:0-3203 GCA_964385675.1 uncultured Saprospiraceae bacterium | reverse complement strand
TATCATTAGTAGTCGTTGTCGTACCTGCATTATCATGACCAAAAGTAGCAAAATTGGTTTCTGTTAAAGCTGAACCAACTTGCAGAGTTAGTCCGTCACTTTCTAAAGTTGTGCTTGTTCCTGTAGTCTCCCATAGACCGCTTACATTGGTTTGGGTATTAATCGTACTATTTCCCAAACAAGCATTTGAAGTAACAAAATCCGATGTGATATTACTTCCATTTGAGCCACTCCAAGTTCCATTTATCCCTGATTTACTATCAGTAATCGTAGTAGTTCCATCGGTATGATCTAATTTATAATAATGTACTAAGTTAGCCTCATTTGCAGGTGTTAGGGTTTTGTGCATATTATTTCTTAATTCCTCTTGAGTTCGTGCCACATTCCAAACTCGAACCTCGTCTATTTCTCCATTAAAGGGATTCTCATCATCCACTCGTATGCCTATTCTTGGAGGTGTAGCAGTTGTGTTGATGGTTAATCCTATATTTCCACTATTACTCAGCACACCATCAATATATAATTCAAAATCCGTCGCCTTATCGGCATCATAAGTAACTGCCACATGATGCCAGTCACCATCATTAACACTTCCTGCATCAATACCTCCTCCAAAAAATTCTATTCTAAGATTACCTGATAGTACATTAAATGTAAAACGCCGACCTGTAGCCGCAGTTCCTATATCAAAAATTACTTGCTGCCCACTAAGACTTGAAGTTTTTATCCAAGCTTCAATAGTTCTATCGGCATTACCAGAAATAGAGCTATTCACACTAGCAATTACCTTATCATCTGTTCCATCAAACTCTAATGCTTGTGCCTTTATTTCAGTCTGTACTCCTACTATTAATAATAAGCAAAATATGATTCGTAAAATTTTGTCCATCACAAAATTGGTTTATAGGTTCACTAATATAATTTGACAGGACAAAGCTAAGGGACAGGGAGAGTATGTAAAATACCATGTTTATAGTATTAGAAGTGTGGTCTTCAAAAAACAAAGCCAGTCCAAATCAATGAACTGGCTAAAAAATACTTTGATATAAGAGTTGCTCTTCAATTAAACCTTACTTTAAAAATTGCTGCGTAACAACTGCTCCATTTTGTTTTGTGATATGTAAAATGTATTGACCTCTTGGTAAATCTGTTGTGTCAATAGTAAATTGCTCGTTGTTAATTGAAAATCGCTTTATGGATTGTCCTACTGTATTATAAATTGTACCTATGCCTTCACCACTAATGATATTCAATTTATCTTGAACAGGATTTGGGAAAATTTGAATTACTTTATCAAGTTGCTTTCCTATTGTGATAGTAACAATTTTAGAATACTCATATTTCCCATCAAAGTCAATTTGACGTAAACGATAGTAATTAATGCCGCTTGATGGATTTTCATCTATAAACTCATAATTTAAAAACTCCGTAGTCGTGCCATTACCTTCTACAAAACCAATAGTCTCCCAATCCCGATGGCTATCGGGATTACCTTCTCGACTTCTTTCAATTTCAAAACCTTGATTATTTAATTCAGAAGCCGTTATCCATTTTAAAATCGACCGACCATTATTAGTTGCAGCATAGAAATCAATTAACTCAACAGGTAATGCGTTAAAAGAAAGTACAACATCGTTACCATCTCCTCCTGCATAATCAACATATAAAAGCTGACCATTCAGCATAATCGTACCTCCTTGAGCAATTCCATTAAATATTCCCGATACAGCATCTACTCCATCATTGCTTATAATTGTAAATGAATTACCCGCAGCAGGTGTATATGAGCCTGTCAGAGATAAAGTAGAAGTTCCTCCTAATGTCACCGTTCCTGTTATTGATATTGCATCAAAGCTACCTGTTCCATTGATCTCAATTTGAACAGCACTACTACCAAAATCAAATCCATTTGATAAGTTCAATGTACCAACTGTACTTCCTGGTTGAATAGTAGCACCTGAATTGTTATTAAAAGTTCCACTCTGAGAAAGTGTTGCAGTACCTTTGATAACTCCTGTATTATTAAATATATTATTGTTGGTAAATGTGCCAAAAGAGAGTGTTAATGTACCTGTACTCCCATTTGTAAAAGTACCGCTATTGTCAAATGCGCCCCATGTAGAAAAATTAGAACTATTGGAGATAGTAGCTCCAGATTTATTATTAAAATTATTACTGCTAATAGTTGCACCACTTTCATTATTAAGTATGGCAGCACCTCCGCTATCATCACCATTATTTACCGTTCCTGTATTAGACATTGTTCCACTATTATTAATCGTAGCTCCAGATTTATTATTAAAATTGTTGCTATTGATAGTCGCACCACTTTCATTGTTAAGTATAGCTGCAGTCCCACTATCATCACCATTATTAATCGTCGCATTATTAGTAATTAAACCACCACTTTTATTATTGAGCGTTCCATAATTATTAAAAAAGAAAAAATTAGTTATTGTTCCTCTATTATTAATCGTAGCTCCAGATTTATTATTAAAATTATTGGTAGTAATAGTCGCACCACTTTCATTATTAAGTACAGCTGCACCTCCGCTATCGTTACCATTATTTACCATTCCTGTATTAGACATTGTTCCACTATTATTAATCGTAGCTCCAGATTTATTATTAAAATTGTTGCTATTGATAGTCGCACCACTTTCATTGTTAAGTATAGCTGCAGTCCCACTATCATCACCATTATTAATCGTCGCATTATTAGTAATTAAACCACCATTTTTATTATTGAGCGTTCCGTAATTATTAAAAAAGAAAGAATTAGCGATTGTTCCATAATTATTAATAATACCACCCAATTGATTAAAAAAGTTAAGTCCAGTGGTAGATAATGTCCCACCAGAAATAATGTTAATAGTCGCACCATTATTATTACTAATCGTTGAACCTGTTGATAGGCAGCCTTCTACTTCAATCGTATTATTATTTTGTAATATAAAGTTTACTGTAAGTTTTTTAGAGGCATTTATTTGTATGGTTCCATCATTTGTTATTGTAGTTCCAAAAGTAATTTCGCAATTAGCATCAATTATTACAATATCGCCAGAGCTAACTGTAGTTCCAGGATAGCTATCCCAATTTCCACTTTCTATCCAATTATCATCAACTGCACCATTGAATGTATAAGTAACTCCAAAGGAAGAGAAACTTCCTGTAATCATTAATAATAAGCAAAAAGTAATTTG
>CAYLSF010001017.1:0-3203 GCA_964385675.1 uncultured Saprospiraceae bacterium | reverse complement strand
ACGAAGGAGTTGTTTATTTATTTTTTACAGACTTAATTAATAACAATATTGATTTTTGTGAATTAAGAATCCGTGCTACAGATGATAATTTTGTAGATGTAAAAGATTATTTAGATGCCATCAAAGCCACTAAATTAGATTATGTCGAAGTAAAAGGAGCAGGCAATCAAGTTGTGGCTAAAATACCCGTTTTCAATGGAGAAGTTAATGGATTATTGCAAGTCTATTATCCTGATGGTAATTTGAGAATACGGGGCGTGTTTATGAAGGGCCAACGTAATGGTAATTTTGAAATCAATGAGCATACCGAAAACCATCACATTCAATGGAAAGGAGACTACAGAAATGGTCAACGAAGTGGAAAATGGGTTTATAAAAAAACCTATAAAACGTCGGATAAACCTATTGAATACTTCTTATATGAATACAAAGAAGGAGAAATTGTTGATAGAAAATCCCTAGATGCAGCTTCTCAAATTGAGCTTTATTCGCCTAAGTAAAAGGACTTCATGGTTTCATAAACAAAAACCTTCAACCCTAGTTTAAAGGAGAAATTTCACGATGAAAATCAAAACAGTCATTCAAATCAATCATTCGACAGAAAAGGTATTTCGATATTTAACCAATAGTCGAAATATGCCTGAATGGATGATGGGATTACAAAAGATAAAATCGGTTAAAGGACGTCGCCCTGCCAAAGGAAGTATTTCTACACAAGTTTTTAAAGATGCCAAAGGATTAATGGAAGTCAAAGAAGAAGTTGTTGAATTTGAGCGTAATAAAACATTCGCTCTACAACTTTCTCATAAAAATATGGAAACGACCCAACTATTTTCCTTAGCTGCGAATGAAGATGGCACAAAACTCACCGTAGAAACCCAAACTCGCTTAATTCCAGCTTTTATTGGCATATTTGGTGTGTTCATGAAAGATCAAATGAGACGACAACAAGAGCAAGACCTCAAAAAACTGAAGCGAAAGATTAATGAAAAGTATAGTTAATTTATGCGGTGAACGGTGGATGGTAAACGGTGGACGGTTTTGAAAAAACAAAAATACATTCATTATAAAATAGCAATACTATCAAATCAATATTTTTTTAATTTATAGTTAAATCTCTTGATTCGGTTAAAGAAAAATCATTAAGACATAATTTTATAAAACATATACGTTTTATAATCAGCGATTTACGTTTCTGTTTTTAAAAAATAATCCTATTTTGGTGTACATAAACTTTTGTACACTATGTGTGACACCTTCGTTGCTTTAGGAGACGCTACTAATGGAGCTAAAGTCATATTGGGTAAAAATTCTAATAGAGAACCCAATGAAGCCCAAGCCTTAATTCGAATTCCTGCTCAAGATAATTCGGAAACATGGGTAAAGTGTACCTATATTCATATTCCTCAAATACCGCACACACATGAAGTAATTTTATCCAAACCTTTTCATATATGGGGAGCTGAAATGGGCGTCAATGAGCATGGCTTAACTATTGGTAATGCTGCTGTTTTTACCAAGACTGTATTTGAAAAAGATAATTTTGGTTTGACGGGAATGGATATGACTCGATTGGCTTTGGAGCGAGCAAATACTGCTCTTCAAGCACTTTTCCTAATCGCACAGTGGACAGAAGAATATGGACAAGATGCTTATGGAGGCTATCAAGATAAGCGATTTTATTATTGTAGTAGTTTTTTAATCGCCGATAAACATGATGCTTATGTGTTAGAAACCGCAGATAGGCAATGGGCAGCTAAAAAAATAAAAGACTTTTATCCCATTTCTAATGGGCTAACTATTGAAGGAGAATATGATTTCAGTAGCGAAAATATTATCAAATACGCAATTGAAAAAGGCTGGCATACGGATGGTGAACCTTTTAGTTTTCGGAAGGCATATTCTGATCGATTTTACACTCGAATGAGTCATAGTACAGTTCGTCGGAAATTAAGCATGGATTTATTTCAAGAAAATCATCGAAAGATAGATGCTATTGTCGCCATGAATATTCTTCGCGCTCATGGTAATCAAACCGATAAATTTCATCCTGCTCATGGCAATCTAAAAACACTTTGTGTGCATGCGAGTGGTTGGACTTGCCCCATTCAAACGACAGGGTCTATGGTCGTAGAACTGCACGAAGACGAACAGGATGTTTTTTGGTTTACAGGAACTGCTGCCCCGTGCATTTCCGTTTTTAAACCTTTTTTTATAGGTGACATCACTTTACTACCCAATCAATTTAAACAGCCTTCTGCTACTTATGATGAATCCCTTTGGTGGAAAGCAGAGCGGCTACATCGAAAAGTGCTAAGGAATTACCCGAAACTAACCGCCCTTTTTCAAAAGGAATTACAAGACTTACAAGCCAATTTTTTAGCTAGAGAATTTATATTACGCACCAATCACGCAGATCAAGCCACCTTATTTGCCTTCTCTAAAGAATGTATGGAGCGATATGAACAATGTCTAAAAGAATGGACAGAAAAAGTATATGCCGCCAAAGTTCGTCCTCAACCTTTTGCCCCCTTCTACAGATGGTATAGAAGAAGACTTGAGCGTCAATTAAAGAAGTTCTCCTAGACTTTAACAGTAAACAAATACCGCTCACATTCAACAATAACTTGTCAAATACAGTTATTAGATAAGGTGAATTAGCCTACAGATGTATCTTTTTCTCACAACAATTGTATCAACGCCAAACTATGTTCAAACAATTATTCTGCAATTCTTATGCGGCTGAACGGTTTTGGAAATGGTTTTTGAAGCATGAAGAATATTTCTTTCAGCTTGAAAGTCATAATGAACAACTGTTATTTGCTCAACTCAACCGAGCTTTACGAAAGGTGAATGAGCATCTGACCTTTGAATTAAGTGCCGTATCGCCCGAAGGTCAACGAGAACTCGTTATCTCTGCTGATGGTATTCGGATGGTTTTTCCTATCGTGATAGACCTCATCGAAAAAGCCCCTCAAGTAGAACGATGGAAATTCACCGCTTTTCGTCAAGCTACACCAAGTCCGATTTGCGTTAAAATTCAAAACGTCAAATTGACTTACGATACTGTAAAGTTTCAATATGAAATCGTCAATAACGACTTAGGTATTCGCTTTTTTATTGAAAATTTTGACCCCAATGATGAGTGTTATGAGATCGGTATTTGTATGCTTATGGATGCCTTATTAGGCGAATATGATGCG
>CAYLSF010001016.1:0-3204 GCA_964385675.1 uncultured Saprospiraceae bacterium | reverse complement strand
ATTATATTTTTATGTCACAATAAACAACTATATCCTATTAATTCCGAGCAAAACATATAACAAATTGTGGATATATATTAAAAGTAATATAAATAGATAAGCTCATTTTTATTTTAGTTAAGTTATTCATTATCAACACATAAATTTAACTTATAACATATTGGCAACTTTAAACCAATACTTTATAAGTTAGACATAATTGTGACACATATTTAAATGGCTATTGCAACTAATATGGTGAAAAATTAGTCTATATTAGTGATTTGAATAGTTTAACAAACTATTGAAAAGCTATTTATACTTCAAAAAATTGTACTTTTGGCATGATTATCATGGTACAATTAGCAGTAAACAATTACAATACACGTTCGACAAATTCCCTGTGGTGAGATTAATACATATTATAAAAAAACACAAACTGTAGTATTTATACTCCAGATAAAGGGATTTAATTATGCAGAGATTACACCTTAGAGTCCAATTATTAATGCTTGTTGCAATGGTTGCATTGAGTAGTAGTGTTATTACATCTTGTAATAATACCAATACACAACAAGTTCCTCCAACGACAACAACTATTGTCGAAGAAGAAGGCGATTTAGATGAATTAATTGCTCTAAATGAAATAGATGATGTAAATCAACAAACTGTTGAGTTAGAAGACTTTTCTAATTATCTAGATGATGATGTGAAAAACGATATAGAAGAGGATTTAGAACCCATCCCTGTAACAGAAGATGATAATGATCTTCGTACAGATTCTGATGACTTACCTGAGGGTGTAGAAATCATTGCTGAGCGAGAAGTACCTAAGGCTTATTATTATGGAGAAAAGAAAAATATTCTAGACGACCCTAATAATACGGCAAAAGGTGTAGAGGTTAGCAGAAGCAATACAACAGTAAGTCATAATAATGCTGCTGAACTATTTTTTGTAGTAGCGGGAGCTTTCAGAACAGCGAAAAATGCTCAAAAGAAAATAAACAGATTAGAGAATTTAGGGTTTAAACCTCAAATTATTCAATTCTCTGATAGCGAATTTCAGACTGTTTGTGTCGGAAAATTTAAAATTCAAAAAGATGCTGATAGCATTGTAACTGAATTAACAGAAGAGCATAATTTAGATGCTTACGTTGTGAAGCGCAGACAATAAGATCAACAAATTTCAATAGATAAGGGCAATTCTAGTGTTTAGAATTGCCCTTATTCATTTTATAAACATTATAATTCAAACTATTACTCCACTACAATTCTATCCAACTTCGTCCAATATTTATGCTCATTGGTGTAGTACAAATAAGTTGAAGATGCCGCAGCGTCGTAGCGTCCTGCTAACTCTACTTTTAAATCTAGGGTGATAATTTTTTCTTCTGATGGTCGCATTTGGCGATAATACAACACCAATTGATTGTCCGTAATTTCATAAAAATCAACCTTCCGTTGCTCCACCAATTCTTTTAATTGATATGGTTGTGCGGATAATCCTGCTGGAATATTGACAATCGCAATCGTCATTGGTTGACCTTCGTTGGTGGTATTTTTTAACGTTGTGGTTAATCGAACCGTTTCGCCAACTTTAACGGTTGTATTTTTCAATGTTGTAGCCAAAGTCACCACACATTCCTTAGCGGTTTGTGGTAAAGTCGTATTGTATTCGACCGAAATCGTGTACGGTAATGGATTTTTAACTCCAATAAATTTTACCGAAACATCAGACTTTCCTTCTTTTATAAATTCCGCTAAGTTGGGAATAACAATCGGTTCTTGTGTCCCTTTTTGGTAGGGTTGTGTCGCTACTTTTTCTTGATTGATATATACTTCTATTGTACCGTCTTCGTCTGTTTTTTTAGCATATTTAGCGTATTCAATCAAGGCTTTTAATGCCAAAACGGTACTATTTGTATTTCCGAATCCACCATAACCGCCTTTAGAATTTCGTAAGAAATCGGCACATTTTTTCACGCTTAGGTGATGTGGATTTTTACTTTTTAATAACGCTGATAGTGCCAATGCTGCCGTTTCTACTCGTAAGGCTTTTCCACTAGAACCTGGGGCAGACCGTTGTTTGCCGAAATCCCACGAACCATTTTCCAATTGAATACTCATTAATTCATCTAAAATGATTTTGGCTTTGGTCGGTTGTTTTGCCAAGTAAAGTAGATTTGCTGCTAAACCGAGTTGATACGGATTTTTAGACGCTAATGCCGTATGATACGCAAAGTCAATCTCTTTATCCAAATCACCATAACCACCCGAAATCAATGCCCAAGTAATGTAAATACTCATCGTTTCATTGTTGGCTAATCCGAATTGATGCAACGCTCTCGGATTTCTACGGAAACGTCCTGTACCATCTCGCTTACTCATCAACCATTTGGCGGTTCTATCCAACATTGCTTGATCCACACCATCATATACCGATTTCATATCATTAAATTCCATCAAACCATAAGCTGTCAAACCTTCATGTCCAGGGTCACCTCCAAACCATTCAAAACCACCGCTTTTGCTTTCAAAACCAATTAAACGCTTGTAACCTTTATCAATATATTTTTTTGCTCGTGCGGTGACTTGCGGATTCGATTGTTCGGTTTCCAATAGATAATTTAATACCAAAATATTCGGATAAGTAGAGGAAGAAGTCTGCTCAAAACAACCAGAAGGCGACCGTAACATAGACTCCAAACCTGACATCACTTCACCGACCGTAGAAGGATAAGCAGTCAAATTGACCTTCAAAGAATTTTCAACCAAATCGTTAATTTCAATTTTAAAATCTTGCTCCAATTCTCCACCATTGTACGCATTGGTTACGGGAAATCCTTTGGACACAATATTTAACGGCTTCGATACGGCATCGTCTAATCCCTTGGCTTCAAACGCAATAGATAACTCCTGTACTTCAGTAGTTGGTTTCAAGACGTTAAAAACCAATTGCTTGGTCAAGGCTTGATTGGGCGTTAGACTAATATTTTTTAATAAATCCCCTTTAGGTTGCAAACCATCGGGATATTGAATCGTCAAATTGCCCTCTAGTGGTTTTGCGGTATTATTCACCAACGTCAATGGAATTTTCAACTCATCACCTTCCACCACTTCTACGGGTAATTTGGTGGCTAAACTAAACGGCAATTGCGTAAAAAACTGCTGCAATTGCCGTTTAGTTTAGCCACCAAATTACCCGTAGAAGTGGTGGCTAAACTA
>CAYLSF010001015.1:0-3206 GCA_964385675.1 uncultured Saprospiraceae bacterium | reverse complement strand
GTTCATATTACGTAATTATTTATATTTTAAAGTTAATTTTTTTATGAGATCCTTACTTACAACATTAGTGGCTGTTTTCTTAGTCAGCTTTGCTTTTGCACAAGTTTCTGATTTGCCATTTGATGATTTACCACCAGCACCTGAAGATGGTAAATGCTATGCAAAATGTAAATTACCAGATCGTTATGAAACAGTAACTGTTCAAAAATTGAAAAAAGCTGGAACATCTAAAACTGTTAAAGCTAAAGCAGAATACCGTACAGAAACTGAGCGTGTAATGATTAAAGAGCCTAGTTTCAAATATGTTAATGTACCTGCTACTTACAAAACTGTAACTAAGCAAGTTTTAAAGAAAGATGGATATTGCAAGAAAAAAGTAGTTCCTGCACAATACTCTTACAAGACAACAGGAAGAACTTTAGTTTCTGCTGCTTCTGGACGTTGGGTACGTAAGAAAAAAGACCCAAACTGTTTTTCTAAAAATCCAGAAGATTGTTTCATCTTATGTTGGGAAGAAACACCTGCACAATACTCTTCAAACACAGAGCGTACTTTAGTATCTGAGGAGCAAACTGTAACTGAGCAAGTTCCTGCTGAATATACTACTGTTTCTGTTAGAGTAATTGATCAGCCTGCTACTACTAAAAGAATTGAAATTCCTGCTAAGTACAAAACTATTACTAAGCGTGTATTAGTAAATTCTGACTGTGTAGAAGATAAATTAGTTTCTACTCCAGATCAATACACTTCTGTTACTGAAAAGCGTTTAATTTCTACAGGTGGTTATACTGGTTGGGTAGAAATCTTATGTGCTGCTAATACGACTGATAGTGTAGTAAGAGATGTACAAAAAGCATTAAATGCTAAAGGTTATAGCGTAGGTGCTGCTGACGGTATCATGGGTGTTAAAACTCGTGCAATGTTAGAGAAATACCAACAAGATAATAACTTACCAAAAGGTAACTTAAATATCGAAACGTTAAAAGCATTAGGTGTAAACGCTTCTAACTAATATTTTGGTTATTAGTTTACTAGTAAATTAGTAATCGCATTAAAAAGCCAATTCTACCTAGGTAGAGTTGGCTTTTTTAATGGAATTAATCGAACCAAATCTAAGCTATATCGAATAAACAAACTCCAAGAAACCTTTTATCATTCTCTTTCATTATTCACCTTGATAAGTATCTATTTAATCTAAACTCAAAACACAATGATAACTCAAGACGCAAAAAAATGGTCTTCCTTAATTCATTTATCCGCTTTAGCTAGTTTTGTATTTCCTTTTGGAAATATTGTAGCACCTGTCGTAATTTGGTTCATGAAAAAAGACGAGTCTGACTTCATTGATAAAAATGGAAAATCTGTTCTTAATTTTCAAATTAGTTTTACACTCTATTCTTTGATTATTATAGGATTCTTTATTGGTAATTTTTTGAGCCTTTTTGAAAGTCAGATCTTTTATGTTGAAAGAGAAACTTTATTTCCATTATGGATAACATTTGTATTTTCCTTCTATGGAATCCAATTAGTATTAGCATTAATAGGAGCAGTAAGAGCCTATAATGGTAAAATATTTAGTTATCCACTTTCGTTTCGATTTTTATAGAATGAGTTTTGAAAACCCTATGGAACATAGTCATCAGGTAAGTTAAAGATTAAAACTATTATCCTTCAAAGATTTTAGTAATTCAAAACAACTCACCTGATGACTATTACGTTTTTTATTAAAGAATCAAAGTAACTGTTCAGAATAGAGAACCGTCCCGATAGCTATCGGGACAGTTCTGAATAGATACGCATCAAATTACAAAAGGCAGTTTAGAAAAATCTAAACTGCCTTTCTTGTACGATAACTGCAAACTGCCTACCGCTCACTGTTCAACTATAACTAGTGCATACTCCTTTTCAATTTACGAGTCGCTTTTTCTCTTGATATATAATTACGATTACGTAAATAATCCTGTTGAGATTCATTCATATTTTCAGCATTCTGGTAAGTGATAACAAACATATTTTGTCCCTTCTTTTGCACCAAAATCTGTTGTGGAAAGGTAATCGTCTTATTCTCAAATACAGCCATTTGTCCATCGTATTGAATCAATTCGAATCGTACTTGTTCGCCTCCTTTAATCAATGGCGTATAGAAATATAGTTTTCCACTTTTTTTCCGAATCTTCATATTCTCAGAAAAAGTTTTTTGACCATATCCTGTCACTACGTATCCTTCTCCAACCAATGATTTTCCCTTTTTCTCCCACTTTTCATTCGACAACTTTTGAGTATCTGACCACTCCCCTACTAACCATTCAAAATCTTCAATCGTAATAGATTTCAAATCTAACCTTACAGGTTCCATAGTATTTTGCATCGCAGGAGCGGTTACCCATTCATCTTTTGTTGGTATAGTTGTTTTTTTCATCTTAGAAGGTGTCCTTCTATTACTCTTTGACGCTGTACGTTTCTTTACTAACTCCTCCTTTTTCTTTGCCGCTATCACTTTACTATCATCAGCTACAGTAGGCTCTGCCATAGGAGGTGAAGCTGATGTTGGTATTATCATTTCTTCTGCTGAATAGTCCGCTTCTTCTTCTATTTCCATCGCCTCTGCTGCAACATCATCTACCGCTGGAATCTCTTTTTTAACTGTTGGCTTTACAGCTGGATCAGACTTATAATTTTTAGGTAATGACTTTGGCTTTTGCGTCGGCTTACGTTGAGCAATTTGCTTATTCTCTGCTACAGGCGTTTCATCATCTACATAAATATCAGTTCCTTCCTCTTCTACTTCTTCATCTTCCACATCTTGCTCCTCTCTCAATTCTTCAATAGATTTATCAATCCCTTCTTTCTTCTTAAATTCTGCTATTTTTTCCTCATTATTATTTAGAGCAATAGTAGGATTTTCCGTTTCTGTTGCCTTCTCTGCTACCGCATCATTTTTAGGAAAATCAAAAATTGATACGGCTGTAATCATTGCCAATACAGCAATAACAGCAGCTACGGTAGAGATATACCGATAGATAATTCTACGATGCCGAGCCTTCTTCGCATCGAGTTTTTGCTCCAAGCGTTGCCAAGCTCGACTTGAAGGACGTTCCTCCAAACGATGTTGGCTTCGTTGAAATAACTTTGATATGTTGTCGTTTCTATCCACTTTTTTAGTTCTTACATTTTTACACTTATGCACCTGCTTCCCGATAACCCTC
>CAYLSF010001014.1:0-3206 GCA_964385675.1 uncultured Saprospiraceae bacterium | reverse complement strand
CCATATTCATAAATTTAGGATAAGTTTTATCCCCTCTAGCTTTGGCTTGTTTGTCTAAATTTCCTAAAGTTCCTAAAATAGTTAGAATTTTTAGAGTCGCTAGTTGATTATAAAGTTCCTGTTTTGCTACCCGTGTACCTGTAAAAGCAATGACTTTAGATAAGTCAATACCACTATTCATAACGCGTTCGAGCTCGGCTTCATTTCTAATGGCTACAGAAAGATAGGCTTCGGGAGCGAGTTGATGAATAGTTTGAGCATCTTTTATACTATAGGTAATAATCGCTCCGTAGTTAAAATAATCTTGTTTACGTATTTCATTAACGACCATTTCAAAAGGGACACCTCGTTTAATATCTAAGGTAAAAAATACTTTTTTCGGTTTTGCCCAAGCTAGTGTTTGTGTTAAAGTAGGAATTTTATAATTGGTTGTATTGCCTTCTAAATCCTTTAATTGTACATCTTTCAGTTCTTCCCAAGTTTTGGCATTGACTTTTCCCGTTGCAGTAGTTGTTCTATCTAGGGTATTATCATGCATTAGAATCAATACGCTATCCTTGGTTAACTCTATATCACATTCTATAATAGCCCTAGTTTGTTCGTGTACATATTCAAAGGTCTCAATTGCATTTTCTGGATAACCTGTATAATAGCCCCCGCCTCGATGTGCAGAGATTTGAGGAAAGGATTTATCGAGTGCATTTGCCCATGTATATGTATGGGTTTGAGTTGTTGTCGCTGTCGTTTGCTGAGGTCTTTCTACGGCTTTTTGACAGCTTATAAATAGGATAAAAAAGGCAAAAATGTATAGTCGCATAGTTATGGTTATTTTATATAGCAAAGATATAAAAGAGTTCAGCGTTACTATTGATAGGACTTTAAAATATTTGTGAATTGTGATTTGGAATTTGCAGTTTCGCTGCCACTATTTCATCAACTGCTTAAAACTTTCCGAAATTACCGTTTTCAACGCCTTTTCAGAAAGCGAAGAATCGACAGGACGTAGTTCTCTATACACAATTTCGGAAGTAGAAACATCCGCAATAATGGTATAAAAAACTAATTCACTATCTGCCGTCATAAAATTTAAACTCCCTTCTGTTGGTACAGTTGCAGCGAGTAAAGTACCTTCGGTTTGAGCCGTATTTTTACGCTTGAACGAAACACCGTGTAAGGCAAAAAATGGGGTTCCATATTTTTCGGCAAGATGACTGAATTGAAAGCCAATTTTTAAGCCATTCACATGATATTTTTGGAGTTCAGGACTATTAGAATTACCTTCTACTTCTGTAAAGTCTTGAAGATAAAGAACTTTTAATATTTCTTTTTTAAGTGGTGCTAGAAAGTTAAAATAATCGGCATTATAGTCTTCTAGCATTGCACCGCCTTCTATTTGAAGATGTACACCACTAACTTTAGCCTGTGATTCCAGCATTTCATAAATGCCTTTTAGCCTATTCTTTTGATAGTTGACTTTTTTAGTATTTTCTGTCTTTAAGGAAGCAGGAACTTCAAAATCAGGACTGATGGAAATAAGGTGTTTGATCTGTTTTTGACTAAATTGGAAATCTTTTTTTTGGTCAAGGTAGAAAATAGAGTTACAAGCACTCGTTAAAATGAGTAGAAGGTAGATACCGAGGAGTTTGATGTCATTCTTCATCGAAGTTTACGCTTAGCTAAGATAACATGATCACCGTCAGGAAATCGTTTGATGTATTGCTCATAATAAGGCTTAGCAAATTCCATTTTGAAATAATTTTCAACTGTTTTTGCCATTAATATGAGCATGTATTGATCATACGAGAAATTTTCATATTTGGTTTGGACGAAACCGTACACTAAGTCATTTAAGTCTTTCTCGCTTAAATTATCTAAAAAACAGGATAATTCCTTTTGATGTTGTTCTTTTGGTGCGGTTTCTTCAAAATACCCTCTTGCTAAGTTATTATAAGAATGTATAGCATACAAACATTCTGCTATTTTTATGTGTAAATATCTATTGTCTGGAAACTTTTTTAACAGAATGAGAGCTTCATGTATGCTTTTTACAAAATTAGATTCTTTGAAAGATTGTTCGACTAATTCAAATTGAGCAATATTTCTAACCTTATCAAATAATGGACTCGGCACATTATAGCTTTTTGTCGTAAAGTTTTGCTGTACGTGAATTAAATCCTCTAATCGCTTGTACCGTTGTTCTACATGACTACTACTTAATTGGCGTAAGACCAATTCTTGATCTGTCAGTTCAATGTGCCTACTAATGGCATCACATCTATGTTTTGATGTAACTTTAAATCGACTAGATTCAAAATACTTGTAAAAGTCAATAATGTTACGTTCTCGTTTTCCTTGTATAATATCTAAAACGGCAAGACTTTCTTCCATATCAAAGCGCCCCTTTTTCAGTAGTGTCAATGCCATTTCATCTGCTTCAAATTCGTACTGTAAGCCATATTTTAGAGTGGTAACAAAATCCGAATACGCTGCTTTATTTTTTAAAAACTCTGCATACTGCCTATATCCGTGTTGTTTGGCGTAATGACTAATTTCATGTGCAATGACAAATGCCAGTTGATGTTCATTCTCTAACCTCGATAACAAGCCGATATTAAGTAGAATAGTGCCATCTTGCCATGATGTTGCATTGATAGAAGGATAGCGACTAACGAATATCTTTATCTTATCTTTATGAGGGCTATGTTTAAGTAAGCGATTCCCAATGACTCTAACATAACGTGTTAAAGGATCATTAAAATAAACATTACCATTTTGGAAAATATTTTTGATGGTCTGCTGAGTCGCTTTTAAAAACTGCTCCTTTTGAATTTTAGATAACCGGTGTGTGTTCCGAACTTTAACTTTAAAATCTCCCTTAGCTCGTTTCAAAAAATCTTGTTGAATAATGCCATCCAATTGTAGAGGAGCATAGTTTTGAGAGAGTTGAGCATGACTTGAACTCCCACAAGATAATAGGATGATAAGGGCTAATAATAAGTTATGACTTAACTTATGAAAACCTTGAAATACACCATTCGTTATTTTAGGAGGAGAATTGAACATATTATTGCAAAGTCACTATTTTAACGCCTTTTTCTCAAATGAGAATAGATTTTTATTTTTCATATATCAAACTTTGTGCAAGTTTTATAATTTATTTGATAATTGGAAATTTTTTTATGTAAATCTTATAATATTAGTATAAT
>CAYLSF010001013.1:0-3207 GCA_964385675.1 uncultured Saprospiraceae bacterium | reverse complement strand
ACATTCAAGACCCATGTAGAATCTTGATTAAGGGCTACGTCTTCTAAACCTACGTAATAGTCATGTAAATCTCCGATACCAATTCCTATGCCTCTTACAAAATCACCCACCCCCGCATGTTTGAAATAAAAAATATCATATTTAAGTTTTAGAATCCAAGATTGTGTTTCTAAGTTATAGAAGGTAAGTCCTTCATACAGTTTAAAATTTCTAATATCGCCTGCTTGAAGCAAGTATTCAAATTTTCCTTTTTTATCAGAAAGTGTAGCATTAAGATAAGGGTAAAAATTGCGAGTAGCAGCACTAGAGATACCATCAGAAAAGCCTCTTTGCTCCCCAATAATGGCACCCGTAACTTTTAAAATTCTGCCAAAATGAAACCGAGAACCTAATTTTAGAAAATAGCAACCATGAAAAAACGGGCTATCCGTAATAGCATCACCATCCAATCGCCAATTGTCTCTTACCGTAAAGTCATCTGCTCTTCTCGGTAATAAATCAGGAATTCTAGCAGAATTTAGGGATACGCTTCCGAAAGTTGAGAATTGATAATATATCCCAAATCCTAAATCTAGTTCGTATTTTATATCCTTATTAATTGATTTTAAGGAATCCTGTCCAATTGCTGAATTAATACAAAAAGAAGAAAGTACAAGGATAAGCCCACATTTAAATGAGTAGAAGTATTTCATAAGGAATTGGGTTTTTATGTGTTAAAATATTTATAACCTATACAAATCAATCCAAGCATTAATATCCGCCAGAATTTGATGGATAGTATTTGCCCACTCTACATCCATAGAGCGTCCAAAAATATACATAGTGAAAACTACATAAATACTGAGTAACAATAAAGCCTGTATTAGAGTCAAATTTCTACGAATAATATAAATGACAAACGCTACAAAAGTTAATCCGAGTAAAAGAATCCAAAGTTCGGTAACATTAGCAATGGTAGCAGCAGACATGGTAATAGGGCCATATAGAGCCGTAAATACGAATAAAGGTAATCCTAACGCAAAGCAAATATCAAATATATTACTACCTAAAGCATTGGAAACCGCATCATCATAATTTCCATTTTGAGCATCCTTCATGGATAGTATGGTATCAGGAACGCTAGTTGCGGCACTTGCTATAATGACGGCAATAAAATAAATTGGAATATTTAAACTTTCTCCTAACCATTCACAAGACTTCACCAATACCAAACAAGCAATGCCTATCACTAACATGGCAATCAATAATAAACTCCATGCAGAACGATTATTAATTTTATTTTTAACAAATATGGGTTCTAGATCTAAGGTCAATAAATTATATATAATAGATTTTTGAGATTCACTGTCGTCATCTTCTTCCTCTTCTTCGCCGTCATCTTCTGCAGGAGATTTAGATTTCATTGTTGATAGCATAAATGCAACATAAATGCCATATAAAGTCATTAAAATAGCTCCATGATACCAATATAACGTCTGACCACCAATCAAGAAAATTAGTATAAATTCACAAATCAACAAAGCTACACCATCTCGCAACAATACCTTTCTTGATACTTGAACGGAAGAGGAAACACCTTTTAAAACTACAACTAAAATAACCACGGCTGGAATTATCATTCCATTAAAAATAGCACTACCCGCTGTCGTACCAATACCTCCTGAAAATCCATCTCGGTCGTGTAGGACGAAAAGGAAAAATAAGGTAGTAAATTACTCGGGCATAGAAGACCCTATTGCATTGATAGTCGCCCCTCTTACCCCTTCATTTAGGTTGCGACCCAAATATTCCGAAGCGGCTTCAAAGCCATCACTTGCCCTCCAAATCACCACACAGCACAATATTATCAGTGACAATGAAATTACCATAATTTAAAATCTCTATTTTGTAATAAGTGCGACTTTCAACTCCCGATAGTTTTCGGGACGACTTTCGATTGATTTTATTCGATAGCCATAGTTATTGTTGTAAATATATTATTTATAATGAAACAAAAAACGTCGCAAAGAACGGGAATTTTGTTGTAAAAATACGAATACCTTTTTAAAAGGATTCGATAGGAAGAACAGGGGAGAGCGGATTAAGTTATGTTTTTTAGATAAACGACGTTTATTGACGATGAATGACTTGATTATACAAAGGCGATTGAACTATTTTTAGCTCAATCGCCTTTGTAATTATTCTGTTTATTTTTTAGCTACTTCTCATGTAACCATTTCTCAATCAGCGAAGGGATGAATCCCTATCGCTTTATAGTAGCATTTGTGAAAATATAAAGCGACAGGGATTCATCCCTTCGTTGTATAAATATGAAATTAGTAGTTTTAAATCTACATGAGAAATAGCTGTTTATTTTTTTAAACCATAGTTAGCTTACTGATTCCCAGGAGGAAAAGTGACATTACTATCACTAGAACTAGTAAATACGCTATAGCCTAATCCTAATGAAAACCAAGTTTTACCTTGATGTTCCCATGTTATATTAGAATTGCTGGATTCATTAATATAATCTTGTCCTATAAAGATACCAACTTGAACTTTTGAAAACTCAAAGATACCCCCAACTTTAAAAGACACCGCTCCAACAGGAACGAATGAGTTATCGGTGCTTAACATACCATCAACACTTGCGATTCCTACACCACCCATTAAGTTGATATAATTGGTATTTGTATAAGGCGTCATTCTAAATCTTGCACCAAATAAACTACTCAAATTTAAATTAGACTCATAGGTCAACGGATCTGTTCTTAATTTAATTGCCATAGAAGCAACTCCCATGGTAAAGGTAGGACGCATACTATATCTTCTCATTGTCTTATACCTAAAATCATTGGTACTCATTAAGAAATAAGCCCGTCTGAGTTTTTTATCGCTTCGATAGTTGTATCGAGTTACTCTTTGAGGTTCTTTATCAGCATCCCATTCCCAAAAGCGAATAATAACCATATTAGTTCCCGTTGTAGCATCTTGTTTATTACCAATAATGGTAAATATGGCATCAATAGGAGCTTCATAAAGAGTATCACCCCTAAGGCGATTCCCTACAATATCACATAAGTAAACGGGAATTTCGACTTTTGTTCTGTAATGATATCCTACTGTATCAGATGGTCCTGTGCTGTATGTACCATAACTACTTCCCCCTGTATTTAGCACTATTAGCAACCATTGGAATCGTTCCAACTTGTGTCGTTGGAGATGGAG
>CAYLSF010001012.1:0-3214 GCA_964385675.1 uncultured Saprospiraceae bacterium | reverse complement strand
TCTAATGTATTCTCATCAAATATGGTGATTGTCAATCCTTTACTACCAATGCTTAGAATATGGTACACGGCACACATAATGCATTGCCCGATAAACGCAATGAAAATGTTTTGATTTATGTCAATGGAGAATTATTTCCTCGAAAAGACGCTAAAATCTCTGTATTTGATAGTGGATATTTAGTAGGAGATGGAATATGGGAAGCCATGCGATTGCATCATGGGGTTTTAGTCTTTGAAGATTTACATTTAGATAGACTTTGGACAGCAGCAGCTACGGTGGGTATGGATTTAAAAATGACTAAAGCAGAACTAATGACTGAAGTCTGGAAAACGCTCAATGCCAACAATATGACAGATGGTGTACACGTGCGATTTATGATTACAAGAGGTATCAAAAAAACGCCATCGCAAGATCCTCGACTGACGATTAGTGATCCAAACTTGGTGATTATAGCCGAACATAAAGCCGCAAGTAAAACGTCCAAAGAGAAAGGAATTACCCTTTTCACTAGTACTATTCGACGAGGTTCACCTGATTATTTAGATCCTCGCTTAAATTGCCACAGTAAATTACATGAAGTCATGGCATTGGTACAAGCTATAGAAGCTGGAGCAGATGAAGCCTTAATGTTGGATATTCATGGTTTTGTATCGACCTGCAACGCTACTAATTTTTTTATGGTTAAAAATGGTGAAGTTTGGACTTCGACAGGGCAATACTGTATGAATGGAATCACAAGAGGGAATATCATCCGAGTTTGTAAAGAAAATAATATTCCTTGCTTTGAAAAGAATTTCTCCTTGTTTGATGTGTATGGTGCAGATGAAGCCTTCGTAACAGGTACATTTGGAGGGGTAACGCCTGTTACTAAAATTGATGGTCGTACCATAGGTTCAGGTAAATATGGAGTAATGAGTCGTAAACTAAGCGATTTATACGAGGCTTTAATCGAAGCCGAAGTGTTGAAGTGTTGAAGTGTTGAGTGAAACGAAGTCCCGTACACAGCGTGTCGGGATTGAAGTGTTGAAGTTAAATAACATCAAAACGTCAAAACATAATAATGAAACGAATTAATCTTTGGTCAGGGCCGAGAAATATTTCTACAGCAATGATGTATTCTTTTGCTCAACGTAAGGATACGACGGTTTTTGATGAGCCGCTATATGCTCATTATTTATCCAATTCACTAGCTTTTACATATCATCCTGGTTCAGCAGATGTATTAGCGACGCAAGAGAATGATGGACAAAAAGTGGTCGAGATGATGATGGGGCAACATCAAACACCCATCGTTTTTTTCAAACAAATGGCTCATCATTTGGTAGAACTGGATTGGTCTTTTTTAGAGGATTGTATCAATGTTATCTTAACTAGAGATCCAAAAGATATGTTACCTTCTTATGTGCAACAAGTCGCTACCCCTTCTTTATATGATGTGGGCTACGAAGTACAGTTGGAGATTTTAGACTATTTACAATCCAAAGACCTTCCTGTTGTAGTTTTAGAGGCTAGGGAGGTTTTACTCAATCCTTCAAAGGTCTTAAAAACCCTTTGTACTCAAATCAATATTCCTTTTGAGGATAATATGCTACATTGGAAAGCAGAGGCTAGACCAGAGGATGGTTCTTGGGCAAAATATTGGTATAAAAGTGTCCATCAATCCACAGGATTTGCTCGGTACAAACCGAAAACTGCTCCTTTTCCAGAACATTTAAAACCATTATTAGCAGAATGTCAACCGTATTATGATAAATTATATGATTTAGCAATAAAGTCCTAAGGTATTGAAGTATTGTCGTCACATTAGCACGCCAACTCCCGAATCCTTTCAGGATCAATACACCAACACAACAAAAATGCACCAACCATCACCCATAGAAGCATATTGGAAAATCGGCTTTTTTATGCTGATAGGGTGTATGATATTCTTTAAACTTACGGATATCCCACTACAACCTCAAGAAGCAAGAGAAGGCTTAAACGCCCTAATGATGAAAAAAATAGGGGATTATACCGAAGTTCGATATATCAATGGTGAAGTTGATAACTATTTCAATTATCCCCCTTTACGAATCTGGTTAAAGTTATATACCTATGAGTTAATACGATTTGATGAATTTGGGCTTCGCCTTCCCGATGTATTAGCCTTACTATTTGGTTTCTACTTTTTATTTCAATGGATTTTAAGTTATCAGAAAATTGATTTTGCTTTTTTTACCTGCCTTATCTTATTAGCAAATGAAGGTGTCGTTTTTGGTTTTTTAAAAAATTTTGATGCCTACTGGTTTTGTTGTACGATGGCGGTAGTCTATTATTTTACCCAGTTTCATTATACTTTGCGAAAAGATGTAGTAGGGAAATTAGGTTTTTCGCTAGGATTAGGGTTTCTAGCCAATGGCATGATGGTTATTTGGGTATTACTTCCTTTGCTCCTGTTTCTTACACTCTCTAATACCTTTAAACAAACATTTCAGCGAATAGAATGGTGGTTCAGTTTAGGTATTTTAGGTTTAGTTATCATTATTTGGACATTTATAATCGGTAGTTCATCTGGTTGGTATTTTGGACAAATGATTTGGATAGATACACTTTGCCCCTCATGGTTAACGTATTTAGAAGATGCCTTTTTTCCTTGGCAGTATGTATTTTTTGCGGTTATACCTATTGGCATCTTTCTATTTATCAAAGAAAGTAAAAAATGGTTTCCCTCCAAAGCCTTAGTCAATACAAATGACATTTATTGGAATAAAGGGGTATCTAAAAAAGTGGGTGTGGATGTAATTCCAGAACCATTTGAATATCCTAATGGATGGATGATTAGCCTAACTATTTCTTTTATTGTTGTTTTAGTAGGTCTAGGATATGCGTTAGATAACCCTCTCTTTTATGCTAATGCGCTGCCTTTTATAGCAGTTTTCATAGCATCTATTATTTTCTATTTAAATCAAAAAATTCGATTTTTTAGTTTGGTATTTCTAATAGCAATCGTATTTCTTTTGAGTCAAAAAATTTATAATCACTGGAATTATCAACCTCCAAAAACATTATTGAATACTCAAAAAAGGAATATTCAAAACCATAAGATCACATGGTATGGAGGTCAACCTAATGATGAAATTTGGCTCAAAATCAATTTTTTATATCCACAAATTCGAGTTAATAATAATGTAGATAAAATTAATTCAGATACACAAGTTTTAATGAATAAAAC
>CAYLSF010001011.1:0-3214 GCA_964385675.1 uncultured Saprospiraceae bacterium | reverse complement strand
CGTTATATCTATTGTGAATTTGCTTTTTATAATAAATTATTTGATGAAGCAGAATGGGATGCTAATGTCCGATTAGTCTGTACAAATACAGCTACGGACAAGCAAATCTGTGAACTCAAAAAGACTCTAACGATTCCGACAGATTCTAATATTTTTTATGTCCGGGAAGGGTGGGGAACACCTGAACCGGGTTGGTGGAAAAAAGGAAAATACCGTTGGTCGGTGTTTATGGAAGAGGAGTCCGTAGGCGAAATCTTCTTCTACGTAACAGATGGAGGATTGGTTACCGAAGAGAAAAATCCATATTTTGAAATTAAAGAAGCGAAACTTTTTGAATCCCCTCGTGAAGGAGTTATGCAAAATGACAGGGTCTATCTGAAAAACTTTGGTTTTGATGATACCCGTTATATTAATATAGAAATGACGCTCGAAAACTTTATGTTGAGCGAAGAGTTATTTCCCTTAGAGTTACAATTTAATTTCTATAATGATTCGGGACAGCATAAAGCCTATATGGAATATTTCCGTGAAATCACAGATAAGCGTAAAACGCTAGTGATTGATACAGGCTATGGTTCTCAAAGTGGTGGCTATTGGTATCGTGATAAATATACACTTGAAGTGTTATATATGGATCAACTGATTGCTATTGTCCCTTTTGAAGTCAAGGATGCACATGAATCATTAGATGGGGAAAGCACTTTTTTAACTTCGGGTAGAAGTAAGGAAGAAGACAAGGACAAAGATCCTGAGAAACCAACCTTTGAAGAAGCAAAAGCACAATTAGAATCTTTGATTGGTTTGACTACAGTTAAGGAGCAAATCAATGAATTGGCGACTTACCTTCAATTTATTAAACTTCGCAAAAAGAAAGGATTCAGGGAAGAGTCTAAATTAAATCTACATAGTTTATTTTTAGGAAACCCAGGGACAGGTAAGACGACGGTGGCACACATGTTAGGTAAAATCTACTATAGTTTAGATTTATTGGAACATGGAAAAGTGTATGAGGTTGGTCGAGCGGAATTGGTGGGAGAGTATATCGGTCAGACCGCACCAAAAGTTAAAAAAGCCATTGATAAAGCACGAGGTGGTATTTTATTTATAGATGAAGCCTATGCTTTGACGGATAGAGGAAATGATGGGAAAGATTTTGGTAAGGAAGTGATTGAGGTGCTAATTAAAGAACTTTCCGACGGCCCTGGCGATGTTGCAATTGTGTTTGCAGGGTATCCTAAGGAAATGGAAAACTTCTTAAATGCGAATCCTGGATTGTCTTCACGTATCAGAAACCGAATTCACTTCCCTGACTATATACCTGATGAATTAATGTCAATTGCCAAATTTGCAGCGAAGAAGGGACGGGTCAGAATGTCGGATGAGTCGATTGCTTACCTATACAAGAAAATTGTAGAAGTCTATCGAAATAGAAATAATGCCTTTGGTAATGCTCGTTTTATCTATGGTGTCATGGAAGAAGCGAAGCAGAATATGGGATTACGTCTGATGAAAGAGCATAAATCTGTAATGGATATTAGCAAGCGGATTTTATCGACATTAGATGTAAAAGATTTACGAAAAGTATTCCGACAAGGTAAAACAAGTAGTGTTCAATTACCGATTGATGAAGCCTTATTAGCGGATGCCTTATCGCAATTGAAAGGCTTGATTGGCTTAGACGAAATCAAGAAAGAAGTGGACGAAATGGCGAAATTGGTTCGCTATTATCGTGAAATTGGAAAAGATATTCGGAAGTCGTTTTCTATTCATACCGTTTTCAAAGGAAATCCAGGAACAGGAAAGACGACCTTAGCCCGTACCTTAGTGCAAATCTATAAGGCATTAGGTATTTTGGAAAGAGGACATGTAGTAGAGGTAGATAGGCGAGATTTAGTCGCAGGTTTTGTTGGACAAACGGCAATTAAAACAGGCGAGGTGATAGATGGTGCAATAGGTGGTGGATTATTTATAGATGAAGCCTATTCTTTATCGCAGGGAAGTGGTAATGACTTTGGACGAGAAGCGATTGAAACATTACTGAAACGAATGGAGGATCAGCGGGGTGAATTTATGGTTATTGTGGCAGGGTATCCTAAAGAAATGGATCAATTCTTAGAAGCAAACCCAGGTTTAATGTCTCGCTTTGATAAGCAATTTGTATTTGAGGATTATAATGTGGATCAGTTGATGTCGATTGCCAAATTGATGTTTGCACAAGAGGATTTAGAACTAGACGCAGGAGCAACGGAGCATCTTAAAGGAAAGATTGATAAATTAATTCGCAACAAGCATAAATACTTTGGAAATGCTCGTACAGTCCGTAAAATAGTGGAACAAGCGATTCGCTTACAACACTTACGGATGGCAAATCTTCCTTCTACTGAACGTACGGAGGAAATGGTTACCACCATTACTGTAGATGATGTCAAGGATTTTAACTTGATGGAAGAAGAAGTACGTAAAGGAATTGGTTTTAGAAGAGAGTAAAGGATTTCGGATGTATGATTTCGGATTTTGGAACAAATTCTACCGAAATTATACATCCGAAACATATTGTTACTTTTAGCAAAACTTATTGCATGTATGTCAAGGACTAACCACTAATTAACTAGGCAACTAATCACTAGAACTAATATATCTCACTCACATAACCCAAAAGTCCTTCCATTCCTGCTGTTCCTAAGCGAGGTAACCCAAATCGTTTTTTAGGATAATCTCCCATTCTTACAATAATTAAATTTTTATCGGGTCGCACATATACAAATTGATTTAAAATACCTATTGCAGTATAGGCTTTTCCATAATCTTTTAACCAATATTGAGTAGGTGATTTTTGAATACTAGAAGTTTGTACGTTTGCTTGTTTATAAGCAGCCGCTTGTAATGAATCTGAAAAGGTTTTATAAATAGTTGTATTCCACCATTGATTTTTATATCCTAATTTTTGAAGGGTGTCAGGATTCGTTGTGGTCTCTACCCATTCTTTTGAGATAATTTGTTGACCTTCCCAATTCCCTTTATTTAAAAATAATCGACCTAATTTAGCAAAATCAATAGGAGCAGCATTGAGGGCAGCAAAGGCTTTCACCATATTTCGTTTTTTAGAATCCACACTCCAACTCGCGTCATATTGCATACCTAAGGGCGACCATATTTTTTCTTGTAAATAGGCTTGAAGTTTCTTTCCTGTTGCTCGTTCTACGATAAGTCCTAA
>CAYLSF010001010.1:0-3214 GCA_964385675.1 uncultured Saprospiraceae bacterium | reverse complement strand
ATTTTAATTTTTTTATGACAACATTTTACAAGACCCTAGTTGGTTTGGTATTCTTTATGGGAGCTATTGGTGTTTATATCACACAATCTGCTACCACTCTATCTACTGAAAACAAGATCGAATCATCACTAGACTTTTCAGAGGAAGAGGAAAATGAAGAAATCAGAAAGATTAACGCTGAAGAGCGATGGAAGCATGAATTTAACATGATTAAAAATCCTGAAACAGGGGAAATTCCAAGAGGTATTCGAGCAAAGGAATTAAAAGCTGCACTCGCTACACCACAATTTCAATTAGCGGCAGTAGATGGACAAAAAGCCTTACCTTCTATTACCATCACAGGAAAAGGACCGAATAATTATGGTGGACGCACAAGAGCTTTGGGAATTGATATGCGAAATAGCAATATTATCTTAGCTGGAGGGGTTACCTCTGGTATTTATCGTTCAACTAATGGTGGTGGTAGTTGGACAAGAGTAACCCCTGCTGGAGTTATTCATAGTTTAACTTGTATCGCACAGGATCCTCGCAATGGACACCAGGATACTTGGTATGCTGGTACCGGAGAATCTGTCTCTTCTGCTGGTGGACAGGGACCAAGTGATAGTTATCTTGGACACGGTATATATAAATCAGAGGATAATGGGCAGACTTGGACTGTGGTGGCAGGTACACAAAATGGTTCTTTAGAAGTATTTAGTACACCTTTTGATTTTGTATCAAGTATAGTTGTTGATCCTAATAATGGTAATGTCGTAGCAGCTACTTCTGATGTAATCAGTCATCTTAATATTTCCACAAGTACATGGTCAACTGCTGTTGTGGGTTCATTTGGAAATAGTAGGCGAGGTGATGTAATCTATAATTCTGTTGGAAGTAAATTTTATGCGGCAATAGATGGACGTGACGGAAGTGGTGGAGTACATGAATCATCGGATGGTATAAATTGGACACAGATTGCAACTACTTCAGATTTAAACCCAACGGGTGATCCAGGTTTTGCTCATGATGTTGAGCGTATTGTGCTGGCAAATGTGGCGAATACAGATGATATTATAGCATTTTTTAATCTAGCTTCTGGATTTGGATTTAGCTGTACAAACGGAAGTTCATCTGATGCAGGGTTAGCTGTTTATGATGGTTCAAGCTGGACACTCCATACAGATAATATAGGAAATTGTAGTAGTAGCTATACCGCTACGAGTACACGACCAAAAGTAATTAATGCACAAGGGGGATATAACTTAGCAGTAGCAACAAAGCCTGATAATGCGGATTTAGTGTATTTAGCAGGTGTAGAAGCTTATAGATATAATCTTAGTACAAACCTCTATGATTTCATAGGGGGGAGTCAATTAGAAGCGAATAGTATTAATCTACATGTTGATCAGCATATTTTTAGATTTGATCCCAATAATGACGATATGATGTGGGTTGGTAATGATGGAGGTGTCCGAAGAACAGATGTAACAGGTACAATTAAAACAGCATCAGCAAATGATAATGGTTATGATTGGACAGATAGAAATACAGACTATAATGGGTATCAGTATTATGGAGTAGATATAGACCCTGCAAATGGATCTACCTTTTTAGCAGGAGCCGCACAAGATAATGCATTTACCATTCAACCTGTAGATGCAACTGCTGATGAAGTTGGGCCTACTGCAGATGGGGTAGATATAGGAATTATTAGTGGTGGAGCAGATTTTACAACCCATCATTTAATTATGATGATACAAAATGGAACAATGTTACGGTTTCAGAATCAAGCAAATGCTACAGGAGCTATTAATCCTGCTTCTACTGGTTTTGTTGGACATTTTTATTTAGATGCAGATAATACCAATTATATGTATTTTCCTGGCTCTAATCCTATAACTAACTCTGCAAATCGATCTCATGAGTCTCTTTATCGCACTAGAATAGCTGAAAGTATTAATTCTAGTAATAATACAGGTAGTTCTACTACTGGTTGGGAAAAATTAACTGGAGTTGACGGTGCTATTAGCAGAGCTATCTCTGCAATGGATGCTTCTCGAGATATACAATACGGAGGTAGTTATAGTGCTAGTGATGCTGATCGTGTATTGTACATAGGTACAGAAGATGGACAAGTACTCCGTCTAAATGATCCTGCCTTTGTAACGGCAGGTACAGCTCCTGTAGATATTACGCCTACTGATGGAACAAGTATGTCAGGAGGTGGGTATGTGAGTGACATATCTGTTAATCCTCTGAATGATAAAGAAATTTTAGTTACTTACTCTAATTATGGTGTTAGAAGTGTGTGGCATACGAGTGATGCAAGTGTAGCTTCTCCTGCTTGGACTAATGTAGAAGGAGCAACAAATACTTCAGTAGAGTTAGCTTCTGCTCGTAGTGCGATGATTACAGTAAACGATGGTACTGTAGTTTATATGGTAGGAACTTCCACTGGATTATATGCTACAGATGCGTTAAGTGGTGCAACAACCTCTTGGACTAGATTGGGGACAAGTAGTGATATTGGTTTAGCGGTTTGTGTAGAAATGAGATTGCGTACAAGTGATAATAAAATAGCATTAGGAACACACGGAAATGGTGCATTTTTATTAGAATTCCCTGGAGCTTTACCTGTAGAGTTAACTAGTTTTGAAGGGCAAGCTACAGAAGCGGGTAATTTATTAAATTGGACAACTGCTTCTGAAGAACAAAATCTAGGATTTGATATTGAAAAATCAATGGATGGAGAGCGTTTTGAAAAAATTGGATTTATGGAAGGTAATGGAACGACTCTGACTGCTCAAGCTTATGAATATTTGGATCGTTCTTCACAAAATGGTTTGACTTATTATCGCTTGAAGCAATTGGATTTAGATGGTAAATTTGAGTATTCTAAAGTAATTACAATTAATAACGAGCGTTTAAGTCAATTGGAATTAAAATTATATCCTAATCCTGTTCAAAATCAATTAACGATTGAAAATGGGGTAGGGTTAGTTCGATTATTTGATGCTACGGGTAAACTATTACGTCAAGTACAAGTAACAGATACAAATGTACAACTGAATGTATCGACTTTACCTAAAGGAGTATATATACTTCATTTGGAAAAAGAAAATGGTCAAATAGTGAAAAGTCAGTTTATAAAATAAGTGAATTATTGGTCAAGTTTTTACAGCAATTCTCGGTTTAGAAAAAATTAAATATTATATCAATAGCCCTGTGCTTC
>CAYLSF010001009.1:0-3219 GCA_964385675.1 uncultured Saprospiraceae bacterium | reverse complement strand
TTTCAACTCCTGAATATCAATTTTGTCTTTAGGTCTATTAGCTATTTCCTTGGCTTTTAGTAAATTAGAAAAATTAATAGTTATATCATTTAATTTTAGTATATCTCGGTTTTTGAAGCATTCTTTAAAATCTAACCCCTTAATGGTTGTTAAAATATCAATCCGATAAGGTGGGAAACCTAATTGAATAACATTATCAACATTTGTAAAATCAACAATAGTTAGATTCAAACCTCCGAAACCAAACTCTTTTAAAACTTGGAGGATTTTTTGAGCATTTTGTTCATCGGTTCCTACTAAAAAATCAATATCACCTGTATAGCGTGGAAAACCGTGATAAGCTACGGCATATCCACCAATTGTTAAATATTCAACTTGATTGTCGTTTAACAACTTTACAAACTCTTTGAAGTCTTTGTTCAGTTCCATATTTCCAAGTATTATATTGTTGGCGAATTAGTTCTAAAGCTCTCAAACGTTCGATTGGCGGTTGATTTATCCAAAAGAAAACATCACTTGGTTCTTTTCCTAATTTGTGAATCGTGACGACTTTTTTCATGGTATTTCAATAATTTTACACTTAACAAATATACCATTAATTAAGCGTTATTTAATGGTTTTTGGTTCTATTTTGTAACAATTATCTTATTGAATTTGGATAAATAAAATAATCTCGAAGGAAACTTCAACACAATAGATTTTCTAAATTAGAAATTGCTACCTCGATAGGACACAGAACAAACCTATACGATTTTTTCAAAAAATCAATTTTATAAATTATTGATAATTAGATTTTATGTAATAGTCACCTTTTTTAAAATGCTGTACATTAGCAACAAAATATACTGTGTCCTATCAAAAGCCCTTAGCGGTTTAGTAAACTTAACACTCCCGAAAGGCGTGAGCTTTTAAACCCATCTTTGCTCCAAATATTCACTCGGATGTTTCCCAAATTCGGTTTTAAATAACTTTCCGAAATACGTTACATTCTCAAAACCAACCGCAATACTGACTTCTTTTAAAGTATAAACTTCTTGTGTTTCTAATATTTCCCGAGCCATTTGTAAGCGAACGGTTCTGATATATTTATTGGGCGAAAGCCCTGTGATTTGTTTAACTTTTCGAGTCATATTTCTTTGACTCATCAAGAGTTCTTGTGCGACATCGCTTAACTTAAATTGCTTGTTATTTACCTCTCGCTTGACGATGGTTTCTACTTGTTCAAGCCAGTTTAGTTGGTGATTGGTTATTGGTGATTGGTTATTAGTTTCCTCCTCATCACCTTGCGAATGATTATTTGGTTTTGATGTAATTTCAGCCTCCTTAGATTTATTATCAATTTCAACTTTTTCTTCAAAATCAGCAACTATACGATTTTTAGAGTTTTGAATCAAATTTTTAACTCTTAATAATAATTCTTCGACCTCAAAAGGCTTTGTCATGTAGTCATCAACGCCAATACGCAAACCTCGTAACTTGTCTTTTATATCTGCTCTTGCGGTTAATAATATGAATGGAATACTACAAAATCTATCGTCTGCTTTTACCTTTTCTAATAAGGTGAAACCATCCATCTCGGGCATCATGACGTCGGAGAGGATGAGTTGCGGGTTGTTCGATGTGAGTTGTTCTAGTGCTTCAACTCCATTATTTGTTACAATTACATTATAGTGTGGTGCTAGGACAGATTGTATGAATTGTTGTAAGGCAAGGTTATCCTCTACTAGTAGGATGGTGTCTTTTTTGGATTTAGGTAACGGAGAACCTATATTCTCCGTTGCTGTTGCGTCCATCTTAGTATCTACATCTAAGAGGTTTGATGCTTCAGGGACTGTAAACTGCTCCTTGTTTACTGCCAACTGAATCGGTAATTTTACCGTAAACTCTGTTCCTTTATTTAATGCTGATTCTACGGAAATCGTACCATTCATCAACTCCGTTAATTCTTTCGTCAAAGCCAAACCGATACCCGTTCCACCAGCCATTTTTTTATTTTTTGATTGAAAATAGCGTTCAAAAATATGGGGTAAATCTTCGGCTTCGATGCCTTTTCCGCTGTCTTTAACTTTGACAATCAATTCGCCATTCATTTCTCCGACCATAATTTGAATAATGCCGTTTTTAGGTGTAAATTTCAAGGCGTTGGATAATAAATTATTGAGTATTTTTTCCAGTTTAGCTTGATCAAATTGTGCGACTAAAGTCTTTCCTAAGAACGACATAAATTGATATTCAATATTTTTCACTTTCGCTGCACTTTCAAAATTAGCGACAATTCGAGCCATAAAATCGGGCATTTTAGTCGGTGATAAATCTAAGGTAAGTTTCTCAGAAGCTAACTTCGACAAGTCCAAAACTTCGTTTACTAAATTGAGCAAACTTTTGCCATTGGCATAAATATTTGACAAGTCTCTTTTATCCTTTTCCGATAAATAGTCCTTTTTCAAAAATTGTGATAAAGGGGCTAAAATCAGCGTAATTGGCGTTCGTAATTCATGAGAAATATTGGCAAAAAACTGTGATTTCATTTTATCCAATTGACGCAATTGAGCAGTTTCTTGTAGCACTAAGAGTTGCTGAGTTCGCCATTTTAAGAAGAAAAAAGAGGCTGCCCCTAATCCACCTAACATCAAGACCAAAAACCACCATTGTAAATAAAATGGACGCAATACCAATACGGTAAAGCTTAACCGATTTGCGGCTTCATTCTGATTGGCATTGAACGCTTTAATTTCTAAGGTGTAAGTGCCATAGGGTAAACCACTAATATTCAATTCGCTATCTTGCGTGGTTTGCCAATCGTATAAATCCTTGATTCGGTACTGATAGGTTGTTTTATTTTTAAAATTTAATAGGGCGATATTTAATTTAAAAAATCGGTCATTGGGGTTTAAGCGAATGGTTTTGGATTGAGTCAATTGTTGCGTTAAATTTTCAAATTGCCCTTTCTTTGCAGAAAATTGTTGGAAATCCGTAACCACCAATGGGGATTGACGCCCTTCATGCCGAACCTCTGAAAAATGCTTGGGATGAAAACTAATTACCCCCGTTAGTCCTCCAAAATATAGCGTACCATCTTCTGCTTTAAAATGAGAAATTCGATTAAATTCATTATGCAATAAACCATTTTTAGTCGTGTATGTCACTACTTTCCCCGTCCGTTTGTCAAACTGCATCAATCCTTCGTTACTACTCAACCACAGGTACTCATAATCATCT
>CAYLSF010001008.1:0-3222 GCA_964385675.1 uncultured Saprospiraceae bacterium | reverse complement strand
ATTTATATATCATTTTTAGCTTCACGCTTATAATGAGCTGCCAACATGAAACAGTTCAGTTGGATGAGGCTGCTTCAAATTTTGAGGTGTTGTCAACGCCAGCAGAAGGGTTGAGTAGTTTGACACCGAATTTAGTCAAACATGTGAATAGCTCTAGAGTGATGTTGTCTTGGCTTGAACAACAAGATAGCACGACCTATGCTTTAAAAAATGCGAGTCTGAACAATAGAAAACTAACTTGGAAAAGCTCAAAAACTATAGCTACAGGCGATAATTGGTTTGTGAATTGGGCAGATTTTCCATCCGTTTCTATTTATGAAAGTGGAAAAGGAATTGCGGCACATTGGCTTCAAAAAAGAGCAGAAGGTACGTATGACTATGATGTAATGGTGATGCCGTATGTGAGTAGCCATACGGAACCGATGGTTTTGCACACAGATGGCATTGCCGCGGAACATGGTTTTGTAACAATGTTGCCAAACGGCGGAAATGAAACTTTTGCGGTTTGGTTAGATGGTAGAAATACTAAAGGTCACGGACATGATGATCATGATTCACACGATCATGATCATGGACATGGTGGTGCAATGACACTAAGAACGGCTACCTTTAATATGAATGGAGAGCTATTTAATGAAGCAGAGTTAGATGCTAAAGTTTGTGACTGTTGTCAAACAGATGCTGCTCGAATTGGAGAACGATATAAGTCTCAATATATCGTAATATATCGAGATCGCTCAGATGACGAAGTTCGAGATATTTATTACACCCGAAAAATGGATAGCACTTGGACAAAGCCTAGACCTGTTTATCCCGATAATTGGAAAATAGAAGGTTGCCCTGTCAATGGTCCTGCTGTTGCTGCAAATTATGATAAAGTAGTCGTAGCTTGGTACACCGCAGCCGAAGATAAACCGATGGTAAAAGTAGCTTTATCTACCAATATGGGGGGAAGTTTTAAAATGCCCATCATTTTAGATGATGAGACACCGATTGGACGGGTAGATGCCTTGATATACGATCAAGAAAAAGCGGTAATTTCATGGATGCAGCAACAAGGTGAAAAAGCTATTTTAAAACTCGCTTTTTTAAATTTAAAAACCCAACAATTAGAATCCGTCAAAGAAGTCATGGAAATGAATCCTGCTCGAAAAAGTGGTTTTCCTAGAATGGTGGAAGTGAAAGATGTGGGGATATTAATGGCTTGGACAGAGGTGTTGGAAGATGGTGGCACGCAAGTTAAGACGGGAATTTGGCGGATGAAGTGACCTGTCATTGAAGCATAAAATGTCATTCCAAACTCGATAATGCCGATAGCTATCGGCATCCCAAGTTGTAAGGGGGTAAGGTTAAGTTTTAAGAAATTCTAAAAGGCTTATATTTCGTTTTTATGGCTTGGGAGATTCCGTGTCAAGCACGGAATGACGTTGTATTTTTTCTTCTACATAAGTAACTACGCCATCAAAATCACGAGGTTCAAAAACAGCTCCTTCCATTGAATTTCTCAACCAAGTCATTTGTCGCTTGGCATATCGGCGAGAGTTGCGTTTGATGAGTCGAATGGCTTCTGCTTTATCAATTTTATTATCAAAACAATCAAATAACTCTTGATAACCAACGGTTTGTAAAGGATTGAGTTGTTTGTGTGGATAAAGTTGTTTAGCTTCTTCTAACAGTCCTGCTTCCAGCATTAAATCTACTCTTAGGTTAATTCGCTCATAGAGTTTTTCTCTATCCATCATTAGTGTAATAGGGATAACAGTAAACGGACGCTGAGCTTTGGGCTGGTTTCTAAAATGTGTAAAGGTTTGCCCACTTGCTCGAATGACTTCTAAGGCACGCATTAATCGCTGTGGATTTTTCGTATCTACTTTAGCATAATATTCAGGGTCTTTTGCTTCCAATTCCTGTTGTAATACCTCAATACCTTTTGCCTCAAAATCTTGAATTAAGGCTTGTCGAATATCGGATGGAATAGTAGGAAATTCATTTAAACCTTCGGTTACCGCTTTGATAAATAATCCTGACCCACCAACCATAATGACTACTTGATGCTCTTGAAATAATTTCTCCAATAACGCTAAGGCTTCTTTTTCATATTGCCCAACGCTGTATTCCTCAAAGATGCTTAGGTTGTCCACAAAATAATGAGGAGCTTGTGCGAGTTCTTCAGGCGTTGGTTTCGCCGTACCAATGCTCATTTCCCGATAAAACTGCCGACTATCTGCGGATAGTATAACGGTCTTAAAGTGTTGAGCCAATTGAATGCTCAGCGTTGTTTTACCTGCTGCGGTAGGACCTGATATGGTGATTAGGTGGTTCAATTTAATTTTGAATTTTGAGTGAAGAATTTTGAATGATCAGTCATTAAATTTTTAAAATCTTTCTCTGTTATTGTTTTATGTGTTGATACAATTTTGTGTAATTCCGAGCTTGACAAAGTATGAATTTTTTGTTGAATGGTCTCTAGTGAAAAGGAGTTCTTTAAATGTACAAATCTAACATTAAACTTAGCAATTAAGGCTAATCGCATAATTTCATCAAAACTCTCATTTGCTTGTTTTAGTTCTTCTTGGGTTAGTTGAGTAGGATCATAATTTTCTCGAATGTCTTTTAGTATTTCGTCTATGGTTTGAAGAACTTTATACACATCAACAGAATATTCCATGACATTATTTTTTAATAAGAATGAGTTGTTTAGTTAACCATAATTACTTAGTAGAAAGGCAATCTCTTATTGCCGAGAAGGATAAACCCCTTGCATACAAATAATATAACGCAACCCCAATGCACCTTTTTGGATAAAAGTAGGACGTTTCACCAAACCTTTATTCTTCTTGGCATGTACGTCTGTATATTTGGCTGGAATTTCATTGGATACCTTATAGCTTTGTTTCTGACCTTGTGTAATATTCACGATTCCGCTTACTTGACCAACACCTATGGCACTTCTACCCCTCAAATCGGGCAAGGCAAAAGTTGAGCGACCATTACCCCCATAAGTTGTACCTAATATAGAAAATAAGGCTTGATTTGAGTTAATCGCAAGCACCTGTCCATCACAGAATGCCCAATTTCTAGGTGGGAAATTTCCCGCAAATAAGCGAATTTCTCCAATCATGCCATCTTGTGAGACGGCAGGTAGTGCAGTACTAGTAGCTGCATTTGCAGGTGTAATAATACCAGAATTAGGTGTTTCATTTTCATTTTCTTTCATTTCTT
>CAYLSF010001007.1:0-3224 GCA_964385675.1 uncultured Saprospiraceae bacterium | reverse complement strand
AAACATTGATAATCAAGTAATTAATTTACATTTAAAAGTTTAATTCAGTTCAATTATATAACTAGTGCTTTGTCCATTGATAAAACGTACTATTCAACTTCTTATTACATAGAACGAGATCGCCAGAAAAATACTTACGCCTTATTTTTTATAACACCTAATCGTCTAGGTTATGAGAAAATTTTAGAAGCAAAATGGGAATTAGATACTGATAGTGGGAAAGGTTTTAAAATTGATACAAAAAATACAGATCTATTTAACAATCAATATGTAAATGACTATGAAATTAAATTAGAAAAATTTATCAAATCAGGCGTTAAGACTAATATTGATTTATTTAATTTTGGCTTAGATAATGAGCAAATACCTAAAAATACTAATAAGGTATTAAAGAAATGGAAAACATTAGAACGATTAGAAGTTTTTGATATTCAGAGTAATAAGCCTAAAAAAGGTTTTTTTATATCAAATAGAGAATTGAAAGTATGGTTTAAACTAAAATGACTATTATGGCATCAAAATCATCAATTGAGTGGACAGAAATTACGTGGAATCCTGTTACAGGATGTGATAAGATTTCAGCTGGATGTAAATATTGCTATGCAGAAAGAATGGCTAAAAGATTACAGGCAATGGGGGTTGAACAGTATAAAGAGGGATTTAAATTAAAATTAGCCCCTCATACATTAAAAACACCTTATAAATGGAAAAAACAACGAATTGTATTTGTTAATTCTATGAGTGATTTATTTCATATAGATGTACCTTTAAGTTATATAAAACAAGTATTTCAAGTTATGAATAATACAAATCATATTTATCAAATATTAACTAAACGCTCAGAAAGACTAAAAGAGATAGCGAAAGAAATAACATGGACTAATAATATATAGATGGAGTGTTCAGTAGAAGAAGAAAAGGTATCCAAAAGAATCTTAGACTTATCAGAAACACCTGCAAAAATTAAGTTTCTTTCAATAGAACCATTAATAGGTGAGGTTAAAAATTTATATTTAGACAAAATTGATTGGGTTATTGTAGGTGGTGAATCTGGTTTTAAAGCAAGACCTATGAAAAAGGAGTGGGTTGATTTCATTAAAAAAGAGTGTAAAGCCACTAATACCCCTTTCTTCTTTAAACAATGGGGAAAAAAAGATTTTAATGTTAATCAAAATGATCCTACTATATCGAATAAACATCCTAATCATGCAAAGGGAGGCTGTCAATTAGATGGAAAACTATACCGAAATTTCCCGAAAAATATTGCAATTGCTTCTTAATATTAGAGTTCTTACTGTATAATTACAGTCAAATAGTTATTCTATATTTCACACGTAAAACTCTCTTCCAAATATCCAAAACGTGTTTTAAATCTATATAACTTTAGTTTATTCAACTAAATCTAAGTGTATTCATTAAAAAAGCGTTACTTGTTAGTAGTAACGCTTTTCTAAATCAAATCTCAAACTACCCCTACCGCTCATCCAAAGCCGTCCGAATCTCTTGATACCGCTTGCGATTAATCGGATAAGCAATCAATAAAATCGTAGAAATCACATAGATAATTAACACTAAAGGTCCACCGATCATACCCAAGCCAAAGATAGCACCGTCAGGCACTGCCCCTACGACAGCCTTTTCAGGAAAAGCAATAGTCGATAATAAAACCCCTGCGATTAAGCCCCCTAAACCTGTCGAACATTTATAAGCAAAAGACATCGCAGAGAAAAATAAACCCTCTTGTCGGTCGCCTGTGCTTATTTCGGATTCATCGACCACATCTGCCATCATGGAATTGCCGAGACTTAATGCCACCCAAAAGAAGATATAGGCAATTGATAAGAAAATGGCATAAGTTGGTACTAAAGCCGCTGAACCATTTTCTGGGAATAACCCTAATAGGCGTAAATTAAACGGTAAGCTAAAGAATAAACCAAAAAGGAAGGTACTAATCATTGCCCCTTGTCGCTTATCAAATTTTCGATTAAACCATTTAGCAACAAATAAGGCAATCAAACCACCGATAGCATTCGCAATCGGTAAAACGGCAAATTCTTTAGAAGTCATTTCAAAGAAATAGACTACAAAATAAGTCGTTAAAACCACACCGATACCTACCCCCGTGTAAACAAAAGTCATAAACGTCACTAGGGTACGAAACGATTTCATTCGCATGGCTACACTAATACTTTTCAACATTTCCATTAAGGACGCACGACGTTGAGATTCTGACGCTTTCGGTAGATTTGGAATAACATGACGAGTTCCCCAAACACATATCCAAATGACGACTATCATCATAATGGCACAGAAAAAAGCATAGCGTGGATAGGCATCGCCATTTTGTAAGCCGCCATCAGACTCCGGGAAAAACACTAGAATACCAAAAATGATAACAAAGGTCGTTATCACTGCCGAAAACATAATCCGATAACTGGTAATGGAAGTTCGTTCTTCGTAATTGGTGGACATTTCTGCACCAAGTGACATGTGCGGCACTACGAAAAAGGTCAGTGCTACTCGTATCAATACATTAAATCCTAGCAACCACGTAAATAAGCCCCATTGACTCAAGTCTGCAGGTGGTGCGAAAAGCAGATAGGTAAATAAAGCCAATGGAACGGCTGAGACAAACATAAAAGGATGTCGGCGTCCCCACTTTTTAGAATCAAATTTATCGGACATCAAACCAATCGCAGGGTCAGATACGGCATCAAAAATCAAGGAGATACCTGATGCTAATCCCGCCAAACTTGGATCTAATCCTAAGACTTGATTAAAATAAACAAACAAAAAGACTTGAAACAAGCCATCGTTAATTCCTCTTGAGGCAAATCCTAATCCATATAATACTTTCGTTCCTACAGGTACTCTACCACTATTTTGTGGTACGGTCAGTTCACTATTCGACATGTTGTATTGATGGTTAGTAGCTAGTGGTTAGTAGTTAGTGTCCCGATAGCTATCGGGAAGTGATTAGTGGTTAGTAATTAGTGATTAGTGTCCCAATAGTTATGGGAGGTGACTAGAAGTTTGTGATTAGGATAGCTGGTTAATACAAAAAAAGATATTCCTTTATTGATCATTCTGGTTCAGTAATTTGAATTAGTAATATCAATAAATCAAGTAAAAAAATTTGTTACTATTCTATCTTTTGTAATATCCGACCCCTAATCACTATTCACTAATCACTTGTCCTGATTAATATTTTCAAGGCTGACCTA
>CAYLSF010001006.1:0-3227 GCA_964385675.1 uncultured Saprospiraceae bacterium | reverse complement strand
ACCCTTTATTATACACTTCCATAGTATAAGTTCCTTTTGATAAGGGTAACTCAACGGTGTAATCTATACAAACTTCTTGATCTTGATTATCGTAGTCAAATTCTTTTGCTGTCGTGAATCTTGAAATTGTTCCACCTTCTTCTTGATTAGCAAATTCCCCTGCACCTTGACTTTCTACATAAACGGTTTCACCTAATGGTGAAATTAATTTAACCAAAACCTTATTCATACCAGGCTGAGTAATTCTATTTTGATTAATGGTAAAGCAAATATCAATCTTCTTAGTCTTTTTCGCACTTTTGGTATTTCTATATTTTCCAAATAGAACCTTTTTGGGGGCTACCGAAATACTACTTGCTTTTAGTAATGAACCTTTAGCAACCTTCTCACTCAATTCTGTTTTTTCGTCTTCTAACTCCTTTTTGGTTTCTTCGAATTCTCGTTCTTTCTCAGCGGCTGTTTCTCGTTCCGAAACGATTGTTTTTTCAAGTTCAGCTTTTTCCGTGGTTAGCACTTCTTTTTCAGCGGTTACAATATTTAAATCCTGTTGTAGCTGTTGAATTTGTGAAAGTGCGTCATCTCTTTGTTGTATTAATTGGTCAATTTGCCGTTTAGCATCAGCTAAAGACGCAGAAGTACCCTTACCTTGACGAATCATCCGCTCGATACGTTGTTTCTGCTTTTTAAGTTCGCCTTTTTGTTGCTCAACCAATTCATTTAACTCTTCATTCTCTCCAATTTTTGAATTCAACTGCTCAATTGCATCATTATAGGCTATATCCAATTCGGATTTTACGGAATCCATATATGCTAAATTACTTTGTTGCTCTTCTATGACTTGATCTCTATCATTTTGAGCATAAAGTAGATAGCCGATAACGCCTAAAAGGGCTAAAATAATTACAGCGAAAATTGCGATCAGTTGTTGGCGGCTTTGTTGACTACTCATAGATTAGATTAATTTTTCCAGTGATATTTATTAAAAATTGATTGTCAGTAAATATTGTATTGAAATAATTTCAATACAATATAATAAAATTTTGATAATGTATTAACAGGGAACAATATCTAAAAAATTATGATGATATTTAAAATTTGCTAGGAAAATTCGCTAATAAATTGCTGAAGGTTGGTATAGTATTGGTTTTTCAAGAGTATAAACGATGAAAAATGACACTCAGTATGTAAAGGACATAATTCTATGGAATAGTTACGATTACAATTCAATTGGAAAAATAATTTCTACTTTAGTTCCAGTCTCTTTTATGTTGGGATTAACATCAGAGATAATCACCGAAATATTAAAGTTGTCTATAAGATTTAAGGCTTCCATTCTATCTTTGGTGATAGACATTCCCCTTGACTTATATTTTCTTTCTTGAAATTGTAGTGAACCTTTTCTACCTACGCCATTATCTACAATATTACAATACAGATTTTTATCCCTTTGATAAAACTGAATAGTCAATAATCCTTTTTTTTGCTTATTCATTAATCCATGATAAATAGCATTTTCCACATAGGGCTGTATCATCATAGTTGGTATTTCAAAATCTTCTTCTTCTAATTCTTTTTCGATTTCAAAGCTATAATCAAATTTATCGGTATAGCACAGTTGTTCTAGTTCCACATATAGTTTTAGCAATTGAATTTCATCTTGAAGAGGGATATATTTTGATTTGGAAGATTCTAAAAAGGCTCGCATTAATCGGGCAAATTTATTTAAATATCGACTCGCTGTAATTGAGTCATTTTTTATAATAAAATGCTGAATAGCATTTAAGGCATTAAAGATAAAGTGAGGATTCATCTGGGCTTGTAGAGCAGATAATTCTAAAGCTGCAAATCTTTGATTAAGTCGATGGTTTCGTGCTTCACGTTGTCTAATCCAATAAACTCCTAATCCGATTAGTAAAAATGTTGATAATCCATATCCTAGAAATGCTTGCCAAGTACGCCACCATGGAGGTTGAATGGTAAATGGAACAGTAAGTGGTTGACTCCAATTACTATTTGGTTTTTTTGCACATAATTGAAATTCATAGCCCCCTTCTTGTAAATCGGTTAATACGATGCTATTATCCTTCTTCGTTTGCCAAATACTATTGCTCCGAAGTCTATACCTAAATGATAACTCAAATGATTCCACATAAGAAATAGCGGTATATACAAATTCTAATCGAGCATTATAAGGAATAATCAATTTAGAATTAGTTTGAGTTAAGCTATCATTAACTCGAATGGATTCTAAAAATAACTGTGGTGGCGTTAATTGACTTGGTAATGCTGTATTTTTTAACATTGAAATTCCTTTGCTTGTACCAATCCAAAGTCGCTGTTGACTATCAATAAATAAACAATTTATATCATCCGAAATTAATCCTGTTTGTGCTTTATAGGGGATGAAATTTTGAGCATCAAAGTAATGTAAGCCCTGTGGAGAGGCCACCCAAAGCCCTCCTTTATTATCTACATGTATTCTTCTACAACTATTTGATAATAATCCATCTTTTTGAGTATAATTTGTAAAAGCCCCCTTTTTATCCATTTTAGATAATCCTCTCTCCGTAGCAAACCAAATTTGCCCTAATGAATCTTGCTTTATATCATTTATCTGATTGTGTGGTAATCCATTTTTTACTGAATACGCTATAGCTAGTCCATCTGTATATTGGAATGCCCCCTTATTAGTCCCCATCCATAAGCTACTGTCTCGATCCTCAAATAAACAATATCCTTCATTGATAGGACTACTTACAGGCCACAACTTGGGTTCTTCATCACAATCTGAATAAATTCTAAAAAAATTTTTACGAACTAAATTTATTCTATTATAATGATCAATAATAAATGTGCGAGAATTTAATTCATCAGGTAAACATAATATCGGTGAAGGATTTAACTCAAAAATACCAATGCTTGTAGCTATATATACAACGCCAAATTTATCTTGTCTAAATTGCCAAACAGCTATTTTATCATATTGGGCATCTATATTTAAGGATAATTTTCGCCATTTATTCTTTTTAAAAGAATACACCCCATTTTTTGTTCCTGCTAAAATTCTCCCTTGTTGATCTTCAAAAATATCAAATACAAAATTATTGGTTAAGCCCTCATTTAAGGAATAGTTATCAAAAGGGGATTCATAAATACAGTATAATCCTCCTCCATCTGTGGTAACCCAGCAATTATTTATTTTATCAATCCATATAGAAGTTGGTGTG
>CAYLSF010001005.1:0-3232 GCA_964385675.1 uncultured Saprospiraceae bacterium | reverse complement strand
GTATGATATAGTCAAGTATTTAAAGAAAAAATAATACCTCAATAACTTTTTGTTCAACCACCTTTTTATGAAAATCTTATATACCAAACGATTAGGAAAGTGTAATCCTATTTTTATGCTATTAATTGTTATTGTCTTGAATAGTTTTAATGGCTGTACACCCACTAAAGTTTCTTCCGTTCCTTCTGTTTCTTCCGTTTCTTCCTCTACTCCTCATAAATCGAAACAAAGGGATTCTTCTAACTGGCAAAAGACACTTAGAACGTCTGCAAGAATATTTTATAGCGTCGCAGAAAGAAAGCATCTTAAAGAAATGAGAGTTCAATATCCGATTATTATCAATCAATTCTCTGATTTCTACTTATACATGAACGATCGAGATACAGCTATCAAAGCATCTATAAATGATACTGTGTTTTCAGCCTTAGCACATACCGCTCATCCACCTTTAGCAGTATATAATATTTTAAAAGCAGACAAATTTAAAGTTCAAGAAAATACGATAAGGATACTAAAAGGATACAAAAGAACTTTATTAAGTACAAATAATAAAATTCAAAAAGATCCGGTACTTAATGAAGTTCAAAAGGCACGGATTGACTCTATATTTGATAAGACCATTAATTATATTAATGATGTAGTAACTAATCAACAAACAACTAAACAACAATTTACAGATTTTGCAGAAGAGGTGCGACCATTAACAATACGTAACTTAGACGAAGGTGCAGAAATTCAACTAGAAGAGCAAAAAAAAATACTATATAGTTGGAAGCAGAAATATGACAAACAAGAATGGAAAGATTTAAAAGTTGCCATTATCGGTGTACATCAGCCTCGCAAACTAAATTCTTCGACTCTATTTTTCCAATGGTTGCTTGGTGAAGCTTCATTTAACACGGGATATATAGAACCAGAATATGAAAAAAACGTTGTTTTTGTAGAATTTCCTCCAAGACCAATTACTACAGACACAAGTGATATAGGTTTATCTTTGTCCTTATTAAATAAAGTCGAATTTGAAAAAGAAATGTCAAAAATCCTTTTGGGTAAGACAGAACTACTCCAACAAGATGCACTTGGCCCTAGCGCAATTAAAGTGTTATCAACATGGGGAAAATCAGATTGGTCTAGATAATAGTAGAATTTTAATATCCCTCAATATTAGCAGTATTGAGGGATATTTATTCTGATAGTACTCAGAAGCATGGTTTTACTAGCGTAACTTAAAAAGGAATAATTAAACGGTATGAGTTAGACTTTTCATTCTAATGATTAGGTAATTTCAATATCGCTCTTTACTTTCCAAAATAATATTTTCAATATTATCTATTAACCATTGCCTTAGTGCATCGTTATATGAGATATAAAAGCTATTATTGACTACGGACTGTACATCATAATCCATTACTATAGTTCTAAATATTTTTCCCTTCACAAAAACATCTATCACAATCCTAGCTTCAATACTTTTCCACGCTTCTTCGTTAAATTCAATTGTTGAAATATTTAGAATACCTGTTTTTTTGAAATTTTCAATTTCTCTTGATTCAATAATGACATCTCTTCTTAATTCAATTTTTATGAGTTGATTGGGTAAATTAAATTCAATTGAACTAAAGTTTCTAATGTCTTCTTCATTGTAAGACAATTTTGTATTGTTAATCTTGTGATATGGTATATGATACACCACAATACTATCTACTGATAAGCTGTCTATTTGAGCTTGAAGATTAAAAAATCCGAATAGTAAAAATATCAATAAGATTATTTGTTTCATATTAGTGTGCAACTATAGTCAACAGGTGAGTTTATACCTAACTATACTAATTCTAGGAATATGATTCTAAAAAGCCCGGCTAAATTCACCTAGTGACGGCTTACCTTCGTTTTTGAAAAAAGGACTGTAAAAGCGTTTTACATTCATTTTCTAAGATTCCAGTTATCGTTTTAGTTTTGGGGTGTAGGACTTGTCCTTGCAGTTTTGAAAATCCTCTTTTACTATCTGATGCTCCCCAGACGATTGTTCCGATTTGAGACCAACCTAATGCTCCTGCACACATGACACAAGGTTCTAACGTGACATATAGGATGCAGTCATTCAAATATTTATTTCCCAAATATTCAGAAGCGGCAGTAATAGCTAGTATTTCTGCATGAGCGGTTACATCTTGAAGGCGTTCAGTGAGGTTGTGGGCTTTGGCAATAATTTGATTGTTACAAACAACTATTGCTCCAACGGGAATTTCATCGGCATCATAAGCAGTTTGGGCTTCTTGCAATGCCTTTTTCATAAAATGTGCATGAGAAAAAATGTGCATGTGTTTTATTTTCTCACAAGGTAATATTGTTTTTTAAGAGAAGCAAGACAGCAAACATCCAGTAATTTCTTATTTGAATAATTGATTCTGGAAATTCATACAGATTTATGATTTTCCCCAAAAATCTAAATAAGAAATTGCTGACGAGTAGCAACACCCCATCACAAAACACTATATATTAAAATCTTACACACTAAAAAAATAACAAATAGATTAAGGGTGAGCCACAGCTATAATTCCTGTTCCATCAATTCTTTTCACATTTCCAATTCCATCATATAAATCAGATACAAATCGAATATGTAATTTTTTAGTCGCTTGTCCATTATTATTATTTTCAAAATCTTCTATGGCTGTTATTTCAAAAACACCTTGTGTTTGAGGTCCTTGATTACTACAAAAAATAATATCATCGGGTGTAGTATAGGCGATTTCTACCAAGTGTTGACCACCTGTTGTCAATATAGTAGAGGCAAAGTCATAAACACCAACTTGTGGTAAAGTTGTGGAATTAGCAGCAAGTGGATCGGTTACAACGGGCGTAGTAGAAATAGTAAAAGAAATACTTTCATGACAAGCATCACAATCGGGTTGTTCTAATGTACCATTCAAATGATTAAAATTGGCATCAAAAAAATAAGACGTGGACATAAAATAACCATTCTCACCAGCCGTTTTGGTGAATGAGTCGCCATCTAAACTAGCAGAAACATAAAAAACAGGTTCTCCAATAAATGGTGCAGGGAGATCTTCTTCTTGACAACTCATTAAGCTTGCTACACAACCTATTAATACAAAAATGCGAACTAACTTAACCATAACATATATTTTAAAACATAATACTCAACTATTAATCAACTGAACTTTTGCACTTATTTCAGTAATAATGCCATGATAGGCGGCTGGATTAT
>CAYLSF010001004.1:0-3234 GCA_964385675.1 uncultured Saprospiraceae bacterium | reverse complement strand
TGCTCCAGAGCCATCTAAGGTCAAAATGACTTGATAGTATCTTACATTTAAATATTACAAGTTATTTTAATACACTATCGAGAAGTAGTTTACTGAATATGAGAGTTATATTTATTTTAAGTTTACTAATATGTTTTACCGTGCACGACAGTCTTGCTCAGACTAGATTGACGGTAAGCTTTACACGTAAAGCAGGTAAATATGACAGTCCCGTACAACTTCAACTCAACTCTCGCCCTAGTGCTAAGATCTATTATACGATAGATGGCACTCGCCCTTCAAAACGTTCTCGTCAGTATGATGGCACAATTTATATCAATAAGACAACAGTAGTCAGAGCCTTTGCGATGGATGGTGGACAATCTAGCCGAATACAAACACAAACTTATCTAATTGATGAAAAAACAAATTTTCCTGTTATTTCATTGACGATACGTCCCGAGATCTTATTTGATGAGACCAAAGGCTGGTTTAATGTCGGAGAAAATGCGGATACGGTTTATCCGTATGCAGGGGCAAATTTCTGGTCTCGTAGAGAGGTGATTGGTAATATAGAGTTTATAGAATCAGATGGTAAAGAGGTTTTTAATAGCAATGTAGGGATTAAGTTATTTGGGGGAATGAGTCGCTTGTTTCCACAAAAATCTTTTGCAATTGCCTGTCGTGTAGCGTATGGAGAAAGCAGGATTCGCCATCAAATTTTTCCAGAATTAAAAGAAGATCGATTCAAGCACATCGTGCTACGAAATGCGGGAAGTGATTGGGGAAAAGCACATTTTAGAGATGCGATGATTACGAGTTTATTTGATGAGGTGGATATTTCAAAGCAGGCTTATCGACCTTGTTTGGTCTTTTTAAATGGTAAATATTGGGGAATTTACAATATTCGAGAAAAAGTAAATCGACATTATTTAGAATATCAGTTTGGTGTAGATAAGGATAGCGTGGATTTGGTAGAGCATCGTAGAAGTGTGAAACATGGTAGTATTGCGCACTATGATCAGTTAAGGGATTATATGTCTAAATATGACCTCGCTGAACCCGAGCATTATTCTTATATCCAAAGTCAAATGGATGTTCAAAACTTTATGACCTATCAAATCGCACAGATTTATTGTGATAATCAAGATGGCGGTGGGAATATTAAGTTTTGGCGACCACAAACACCCGATGGTGTTTGGAAATGGTTATTGTATGATACAGATTGGGGCTTTGGCTTACAGCAGGTTGATGCCTTTAAAAATAATAGTCTAAAATTCCATACCGAACCCAATGGTCCTTCATGGCCAAATCCGCCTTGGAGTACTTTTATTTTGCGGCAATTACTCCGTAATCAAGAATTTAAGGCTCAATTCATTAATAACTTTTTGGATTATTTAAATACGAATTTACAACCAGATAATGTCATTGCAAGAATTGATTCTTTTCAAAATTTCTTGAGTCCAGAAATTGATAGACACATTGAGCGTTGGAGTCTGAACAAGAAAAATTGGCGAAAACACATTGAGCGCATGAAGCAGTTCGCTATTCAGCGTCCGAGTTATATGCGAAAATTTTTACAAGAAGAATTTGACGCAGGAGATTTGATGTCTGTACAAGTAGATTGCTCAGAAGGGGGGCGTGTTCGTATCAATAATAATATTACGACAGGTGGAGACTCCTTTTTTGGTAAATACTTTAGCAAAGTTCCCATTCAGTTGAAAGCCGAGCCTTCTCGGGGGTATAAGTTTTCGCATTGGGAAGGTACAAATTCTGTAGAAACTTCACCGTTGTTAGATGTACAGTTGACTTCTAATGCTAATAGTTTCAAGGCTGTTTTTGAGCGTTCTACAACGACTTTAGCGGGACAAGTCATGTTTAATGAAGTCTCTGTTAATAATAAACTAGTAGGAGATTGGGTAGAAATTTATAATAATACCGAGCAAACTATCAACTTAAAAGGGTGGCTTTTCCGAGATGCAAAACACGACTTTATTATGCCAGAGGTTGCTATAGGTGCAAAGGATTATTTAGTGTTGTGTCAAAGTAGTGCGGCATTTAAGCGTATATTTCCGTATGAAGATAAAGTGATTGGGGATTTTTCCTTTGGCTTAAATAAGGTAAAAGAAAGCCTAGAATTATATTCTGCCGATGGTGCACCTATTGATAGTTTTGCTTTCCGAATTTCAAAGCGTGATTCTATCTTTACTTTCTGTTTAAAAATGCCCTTATCCGATAATAGTCAAATTAAAAATTGGGATATTATAACAGGTAATGGTTCTCCAGGCTTACCGAATCCTGCTTATTTAGCCTTTCAAGCTGCTGAACAATCTCGTCGTATTTGGAATATTATCTTGATGATATTGAGTGTTTTAGCGGTATTGGGTTTGGGATATTATTTTTTAGGTCGAAGGAGTAGGGACGTCGAACGGTGATTTTTCTCATATCTATCGAAATTCCAAAGTTGCCACAAAATCATATCTAATACTAAAAATAAAAAGCCGATTACGAATCAAGGGTTCATAATCGGCTTTTTTAAAAGACTTCGCATTATAATTTTGAGTGTGAAATATTTATTCAAAATTTAGATTGCAATCCTTTAAAATTATTAAAATAGTACCCACGACAAGAGAAAAAACCAAAACCCCACTACACCACACACAATACACTATAAACCAATGAGTTACAAAAAACGCATTGACACTAAATAAAAGTGTTTCCACCTGTTCCAACCTAAGATACTGTAAACCAGTAATTTACTCTAGCTCTTTTATAAAATCCAAAAGACTAGAAAACCCTATAAAATCAAGTACATGAGCTAACCCTGTAATTATTAATGAGAAAATTAATAACACAAAAAAAGCAATAAATATGTACTTGACAGGAGCGTAAACACCTTTATCATACATATCAAGAAGCCTTACTATCTTTAAAGAAAGCTATCAGATTCCGCTGATCCGCTATCTGTTCTGATAAATGTTTATTATGATTTTCTAATATCTCACATCGTTTTTGAAGCTCATTCACGAGTATTTTTAATTCCTCTGTGCTTTTATCATTGAGATTATTATAAACAATCCCATTGTTGATGTTTATATTTTTTTGAGTTGAAGATTTCATTATCATTTCATTTTCACCAGTAATTAACCAGTTTAGATTAAGATCGGGGCAATTCAAAGCTTGTATTACATTTTGCCCCACAAAGTACATTTTATATTGAGCCGTTGAAATATTTTGAAAAAAGAAAAAGACGAG
>CAYLSF010001003.1:0-3234 GCA_964385675.1 uncultured Saprospiraceae bacterium | reverse complement strand
CGTCCCCTTAAACACTAAATTACCTAGAGGGTCGCCTTTCCATGCTTTTACGATGGCAAAATCTGCGGTTAGTGCATGTTCTAAAATATGTGGTTTACCGTTAAAAATGCGTACTTCTTTACCTTCTCCGACTTCTGTACCATAGCCTGCTGGCGTAAAAAAAGCAGGAATCCCTGCCCCACCGGCTCTACACCGCTCTGCTAATGAGCCTTGAGGAATTAAATCAACCTCTAGTTCTCCACTCAACATTTGGCGTTCAAATTCTGCATTTTCACCCACATAGGAGGAAATCATTTTTTTAATTTGGCGTTTTTGAAGCAATAAACCTAAGCCAAAATCATCAACTCCTGCATTATTAGAAATACAAGTCAAGCCCGTTATACCTGCTTCTACTAAAGCAGCAATGGAGTTTTCGGGAATACCACACAAACCAAAACCACCGAGCATCAAGGTCATATTATCTTGAATACCTGTTATGGCTTCTTGTGCATTGGCAACAACTTTATTCATATTTGATTTTTTGATTTTGAGTAATGTTTTATATTGTTGGTTATCAAAGGTAATAATGTTTTTAATGAAATTTAGCCACAAATTTTTTCAGATCAATTTCGATTTAAATTTGTATAATCTGTGAATCCCGATAGCTATCGGGAGTGGCTATTTTTATAAATTCTAAAAAGCAATCGGAGCAGCTAAACAGCTATCAGGAATATCAAAAGCATTGACCAAATCCACAGCAATTTGACGTACTTCATAACATAATTTATTGACCTGCGTACGTATAGCTTTGGTTTTGACAGGTTCAAAATAACCACTTTCCAAATACCATCCTTTATGTTTTTCTAAATATTGCAAAGCAAATAAATCACATAACGTTTTTAATGGCTTTTTCAAGGTTGCGTCTTCACAGTCATTAACGCCCTCCATGAATTTTTTCAATACCACATATTCTACATGAGCATGAGCTAAAGTCAATAAATGATCTTGGCAACGAATGAACGCGTCATACGGATCAATTCCTCTATCCATTTTAGATTTTAAGCGACGAGCAGCCGATACTTGCAAACTTCGCTTTCTAAAATAAAAGGCTTTTAATTGAAAATCGGCATCTCGTAAATGATCCTGACTCGTATTTCTACCAATACTTGGATCTAACTCATCTAATGCCCTTGTAATTTCTTCTCCAATGTATTTTAAAATAGTAGTCGTATTAGGGCGTCTAAATTCATTTTTATATTGCCCCAATAATCCCTTCGCTACTAACATCATCAAAACGGTATTATCCCCTTCAAAGGTAGTAAATACATCCGTATCCGCTTTTAAAGAGGCAAAACGGTTGGCGGACAAATAACCTTGTCCACCACAAGCTTCTCTACATTCTTGAATGGTTGCCGTAGCATTCCAAGTTGCAAACGCTTTTAAGCCTGCTGCGTGTGCTTCTAGTTCTCGTTTATCTTCTTTTTTAGCATCTTTTACATAAATCGCTAATAAATCCTTCAAAGCAAAGTCTAAAGCGTAAGCATTAGCTAATAAAGGCATTAAACGACGCTGATGTGTGCGGTAATCTAACAGGCAAGTTTCAGGTTTATCATTAGGACCAAATTGTCTTCGCTTAGCCGCATATCGAATAGCAATGGTCAAAGCAGATTTTGTTGCACTCAACCCTGCACTCGGTACGCCTACTCGGCCACCTATAAGTGTACCCAACATAGAAAAGAAACGTCTATCTGGGTTTTCAATTGGGCTAGTATAAGCACCATCTTCTGCCACATTCGCAAAGTAATTTAATAATTCTAAACGAGGCACTCGAACCCTATTAAACCATAATCTGCCATTATCTACTCCGTTTAAACCCAATTTATGACCTGAATCTTCAATATAAACGCCTGGTAAAGCTTCTCCCTCCTTATTCCGAATCGGTACTAGAAAAGCATGTACGCCATATTCTTCTTCTCCAATAATTAGTTGTGCAAAAACCGTTGCCATCTGACCATGTGCTGCTGCATTTCCGATATAATCCTTACGTGCTGAAGGAAATGGTGTATGTATAATGAACTCTTGATTTTTTACATCATAAGTTGCTGTAGTTTCTATATCTCGCACATTAGAGCCGTGTCCTAACTCCGTCATGGCAAAGCAACCCGGCAATTCTAATGTTCCTACTGTTTTTAGATATTTTCGATGGTGATATTCCGTTCCTAGCATGGCAATACTTCCCCCAAACAAACCGAATTGTACCCCAAATTTTACCACTAAACTTAAATCGAAATACGCTAGTGTTTCAAATGCAGCCAAATACTTACCTAAACTATCTTCTCCACCTGCATACGTAGGATAGGAATAAGCTCCAAAGCCCTTTTGTGCAGCTATGGTACACCATTCCAATACTTTATCTCGGTAATCCTCTTTTGATAATTCATACTCATATTGAAATTCAGGTTGTAGCAGCATTTCTCGTACTGCATTCCGAGCATCTGCAAAATCCCCGTCCAAAAAATCATTCATCGCTTTTACATCAAAAGAAGTCATCACACCAACCTTTGCTGTCTCAAGGGGTAGATTATCCTCACAAAAGATATAGCAATACGCCTGTTCACTCACGATACCAATCAACTCTTCTATATCTTGTAATAGGGTTTGGGCTTCAAATGTATATATGCGTTTATGATTTTGAGCATCTGAAATTCTAGCAATTTGAGAACCTAATTGAGCGAGTGAGTTTTTAGAGGAAGTGGGAATTGTATCAGCTATTTCTCGCACGAGTTCTGCCCAATGCTTTAAAGTATTTTTATTGGGACGAGTCGCTCCTGTAAACCATCGAATAAGTAATTTTTGCTCTGTTTTATTAAGCCATTCAGCATGATATATCTTACGTCGAATAGTTTCTAATTCACTCTTAGAAAGCTCTGCATCAGTCCATGCAATATACAGTAAAGGTAAAAATGCTAAGGCAATAGGCATTTCTTCTATGTGCGTTAAAGCATTCTGATTATCACTATCTATAAACTGCTTTAATTCGTTCATATCACCGTATTTTGAGTATGTTTATTAATATTTTTATGAGAATTATTAGTACAATTAAAACATTAAGTATCCTTAGAGGTTTAAACTGAACATAATTTAACACCTTTTAATATCCCTTTAACTATGCAAAAAAATAAGCATTGGAAAATTCCAATGCTTATGGGGCAAAATAATAATGGATTGATGACAAGATAAAATCTTGTTACATTT
>CAYLSF010001002.1:0-3235 GCA_964385675.1 uncultured Saprospiraceae bacterium | reverse complement strand
GGCTGGATTATTTTGAATATCGGCATCAAATAACCAATATTGATGTACACCATTTTTAATATACTCTAAATAATATCCACCTTGATCTACACAATCAGGACAGCCAAAAACTTGATTCGACTCATCTAATAATGCATTTGGAATTTCTTCTATTAGATTTTTTACCACATCAAATTTGTCTGCTCCTAACACTACAAAGTTTCCGTCATACGGAGCCGTATTTAAGGAAGGATAATTATCATTCGTATCTTCAGAAAGCGAAGTAGCATCTAATTTAAATATTTCTATACAGCCTTCTCCGCCACAAAATCCATTAAATTGTCCAAAAAGTAACACAACGTCATTATTAGAATTAGTATCATCTACTGAGTTAGCGTCATCATCATTACAAGCAGTAATAGATAGTGCAAGCCCTATTATCAACCAGCCAAATATTGTTTTCATGTTTTTAGAATTTAAATAGGTCATACGTTAGCGTGGCACGAATAAAGAAGTTGTTGCTACCATCTAATTGATTGATTTGAAAGTTACCATTATCCACTAGTAAGTTATTAGTAGGCGTAATACTACGAAGTCCATAATTACTACTCACTCCAAATCTTAATCCATCTAGTACTTCATAATTATAGCCCAGTGTTACGGTTAAATCATGTGTTTGAAAATTATTTTGATACCCCCATGTTCTACTTACTGCTAGATCAGCTTGATTTGACGTTGAATTAAAGCTTTCTCTTGCCACCTGACTTAATGCATTGATTAGGTAAGTATAACTCACACCTGTTATCAATTGGTGCTTTTGTTTTTTCCCAAATTTATATCCAACTGTTAAGGGTATTTCTAAATAATGTAAAGACTCAATATCAACTTGTGTGATATTACTTTCTACCCCGAAACTATACACCACAGAATCTACCTCAAAGGCTGTGTTTAAACCACTTCTTGAAAAATAAGATATTCCTGTATTGAGTGACCAATTTTTATTTAAATTATGATTAGCAGTTATACCTGCAATATAGTCTGTAGAAAAGCCTGACGAAACTCTAAAATCTTGTGCAGTATTTGTTCCGGCCATTACACCAACAGTCCATTTTGGTGTTTTCACATTAGAAGGATATTTTTTCAAAATTCCAAAATCATATTCGTCTTCGCCCATGTTTAATGCTTCTAAAGCAAATGGAGCTAGTTTGCGTTTACTAGAGGCGAAAATATCTGGTGACTCCTCTTTTTCCTCTTCTATTTTCAACGGAATTGGTAATTGAGGATTAAGCGGTTGCTTTTCAAAGTCTGGCAAAACCTGTCTAAATGGAGTAAGCACTTTTGATTGCTTTGTTGCATTATCCTTTTGTACCGGTGATTTTAATCCGTTTTCATTGCCTTTATATACTGGATTTATATCGTTGCTGCTTGAAGCATTTTCATTTGATATGCCTGTATGATTTTGTGAATTTAATTTCAAATCATACATTTTTGATTCCATTTGAATAGACTCCAATCCTGCACCACCTTCATTTAATGTGTTTTCCGATGCATCAATACTTGTAGTTATCTCGTTTTCGTTATTTTCATTAGGTTGAGTTATTGCATTTTGTTCGGATACAGATACGGTGACATTTGCTACATTAATAGCCGATTCAGTTGAAGTCTGCTGAGCTATTCTTTCATTAAAATAACTTGGAACATACGACCACACCGATACTCCTATAATTAGGAACAGAACACTACTCAGTATCCATTTCCAAATCGGAAATCCAACCTTATCGGATTTTTCATCCGCTTCTATCAAGTCTGTCATTTCTGCCCAATAGGCATCCTTGAATTCAAACTCTCTATTGTTGAATTTCGATTGAAAAAACTCATCCATTCTTTTGTTAGACTGCTCTTTCATTCTCTTATCGTCAATACTTATTAGTGCAACTAGTCCGAGCTAACCTACCATTTTACGTTTATGATCTGTTACTCGTATTCTAGCATACTAGATTTTTTTTTTCAATGCTTGACCCAATTGTCGTTTTAAAATTTTACGGGCATTTGATAAGTGCCATTTCGATGTACCATCAGAAATACCCAACATCCCCCCAATTTCTTTATGACTGTATCCATCAATCACATATAGATTAAAAACCTGCTGGCTCATAGGAGGCAGTTGTTTGATTAAATGCTCTAAAGCCTGTACATCAAACTCTTTATCTGCCTCATTATAATCCACATGTTGATTGTAGTTTGGAGATGTTTGAAAATCTGTATATTCAATGTATTCCCGTTCCTTTTTATTACGTCTAAATTCATCAATTACGGTATTAATCATAATACGGCGAATCCACGCTTCAAAAGGAACATTGGGTCGATATTTATCTAAGTTGTTTAAAATCTTTAGGAATCCCACATTCAAAATCGCTCTTGCCTCATCCTCATCTTTTTTGTAACGAATACATACCCCCATAAGGAGACTGAAACAGCGTTTGTACAGCTGATACTGAGCCCTCTGGTCTTTTGCTTGACAAGCTTTTAGCAATTTGGCGTCTATATTCATTCCTAGATTCCTAGTTTATTCCAACCAGTTTAGTGATTCTTAAATTTTTTCGTACTATAAATTCAGCTATAATAGCTTAGTTTTGATTTCTAAAGAGATAACGGTGGAAATCCTTCCACCGTCCATTCTCGTGTTTGTTTATCTTATGTTATTAGTCATCACACAAAACAATAAGATAATATACATCGGGTTTTAATATGATTTTTTACTGATTATTTGCATCCCTTCGTTTATGAATATTCTTCTAAACCGCTTTTCAAAATCTGCCTCACAAATTACTTCATGAGGCAGTTCACTCTTATTCATAATTTTGAAAACTGATGAGGTACTTTTTACCTTAAAGCATAAAATGGATAAACAATTTAATAAGTACGATAATCGACATTCGACTAACGACATTCGACTAATTTATTCGATTGTCAAACATCGAAAGTTATCCTGATAGCTATCGCAGGTACTGAATTTAATATTAGGTTTTAATGTGAATTCAATCTCTTTTTTCATACACCTAACTACACGGAAGGAATTTTAGAAGGGTTGGGGCGTTTGGAAAAAAATTTACTTTTTTTATAAAAAATTCTAGAAGGCTATATTTACTAAACTTTGAAAGGTTAGTAAACATAATAGGTCCTTTGACAATTTTTGCAAAGTAAAAGTCATCAGATGTCCCGATAGCTATCGGGATTAATTGAAAATGAATGGTTT
>CAYLSF010001001.1:0-3247 GCA_964385675.1 uncultured Saprospiraceae bacterium | reverse complement strand
TAGTAAAAAATAACAACAAGTACTGCGTTCCGTAGGAACAGCCTTCTTGATGACATTTTATCTAATTTACTATAAACAGTTTGTCTCTACGGAACATTATTCTATGCCATCTAAAAGTGTATGGTTTTAAAAAAGGAGGAAAATAAAGCTATTCCAAATTACCAATTTGGAATAGTAGAATTAAGAAACCAACTCTCGTATGATTTGTTACCAGAAGTGTTTCCTGGAAGTGACTTTCAGCTTTACTTTAAAACAAAGAAGCCTCAATCCTTAGGATTGAGACTTACACACACTAAAACCCATTTATTGCCTTACATCACACTTATCTCTATTGTATTTTATGTTGCTTTACAATGTCTTTACTACTTAGACTTATTCTGGCAGTAAAACCTGTGCTTTATCATTAAAAATAATTCCAAAATATCCCAATGCTCCATTATTAAAGTTCGTACGAGGGTTGAATGGTGTTGGAGAACTTAACCCTTGCCCTTGAATATTCGATAAATCCGAAAAATAAGTAAAGGATCCTTTATCCAATGCTAACAATTCAATATCTACTAGAGACTCCCCTTCAAAAGTATCAAAGAACGGTCTAAAAATTTGCTTCCCATTATTACCAATATCATCCACCATTGTATAAACATTAACCTTTACCGTATCATTTTGGGCAGCACGAATGCGGTAGAAGTTTTCAATATCAGGCAAATCTTGCCAAAACGTAAAGACTCTATATGAAGTCGGTTCATCATCGTTTCCTCCAAATGGCCCTCCAGCACCAGGTCCAAAATCTACAGCTTCAAAACTCAAACTATCAATGGTAACAGGATGCGGTGCAACCGTTGAGGCATTGTAAACTTGTCCTTCCGAAATCACTTCCAAAGAAAGCGTTTGATTCGGTTCAACATCTGGTAGGTTTTGCACAAAATATTGCCCATTTGATGCTGTGGGAATATTTACCGTATTGCCATCGGCTAAGGTTAGTGTAATAGTTGCATCATCTACAGTATTCAAATCAACGCCATCATAAAATCCATTGGATTTCGTCAATTGAACCGTTACTGTTTTTGCCGTAGCATCTACGACTGCTTCTATGACCAATTGTGGTTCATCATTTTCTAAATCTAATACGATGACATCTTCACAGGATGCGAATAAAACTAAGGCTACTATAAAATATGTTATGTTTTTCATGGTAAAACGATAGACGATGGACGGACGCTACACTTGACGAACGCTCTGCCGATAGCTATCGGTATCGCTTGACGTTGACCGTCTAGGTAGCGAAGCTACCGTCCGTCTGTCGTCAAGTGAAGCAAAGCGGAACGTCCGTCCACCATTTTTTACTAAAATTTAAAATTCCAAGTTAAAGAAGGTACAATACCAAATAAGGTTAATTGAGTCGCTTGCGTATTGCCTGTATCATCCAAATCAAAATTGATAGCGTAAGCATTGTAACGATTATAAAGATTGTAAAAAGAAAGATTGAAATCTGAATAATATTTTTCGGTATCACTAGTCACATAGGTAAAACTTAAATCCAATCGGTGATAATCTGGCATTCTTTCGGAGTTCCGATCACCATACAAATTAACCAATGCACCATCTACGAAATACTTACCTGTTGGAAAAGTCACTGCATCGCCTGTGTAATAAACAAAACTAGCCGAAGCACTTAATTTAGGCGTGACTTGATACATGGCGACTAATGAAATATCATGTGTGCGGTCTTGACGAGCCGAAAACCATTCTCCTCTATTGATATCATCAAACTGACGTTCTGACTTAGCCAAGGTATAACTCAACCACCCCGTAAACTTGCCTTTTTTCTTTTTTAAGAAAAACTCTACGCCATACGTTCTTCCCTGCCCAAATGTTAAATCAGATTCAATATCTAAATTATTAATAGGTGTACCTCCATCTTCAAAATCAACTTGATTTTGTAAATCTTTGTAGTAAGCTTCTACACTAAATTCGTAGGTGTTATCCTTAAAGTTTTTAAAATATCCTAACGCTACTTGATCCGCAATTTGTGGTTTAACCAATTCTGTACTTGGAATCCAAAGATCCGTAGGTGTTCCCGAAGTCGAATTGGATAATAAATGCAAATACTGATAATTTCGGTTGTAAGATGCTTTTATCGAACTCGTATTATCTAATAAATAAGTCGCATTTACACGAGGTTCAAGCCCAACATAGGTATTATAAATCTCGCCATCCTCATAGCTTGTTATGCTAGTTACATTATCTTGTGCATCATAGGTTTTTACATCATACGCTCCAATATTAGAAAACGTGCTTAATCGTAAACCATAGTTCGCCGTTAGTTTATCCGTAATTTTTTGCTCATTAGAAACATAAATTCCACCTTCTAACGCTTTTTGCTCTTGCGATGAGGAATTATCATCTGTGCTATTGGTAAACGTAAATTCATTGGGTCGCATCTGATGATAGATACCTTGCCAACCAAAACGCAGTGTATTTTTAGGATTGATATACCAATTGTAATCCTGCTTGAGGTTGTAATCATAGATTCCAGCATCTAAGGCTACCCCATTTTCTTCTCCACCAACAGAAAACCCATAATCGTAATCACTATAAATAGCAGTGGTGTTAGAAAATAATTTATCATTAAAAAGATGATTCCAACGTAAAGTAGCTGTTGTATTTCCCCAATCAAATCCAAAATCTTCTGTACCAAATACATCTCTACCCGAATAAGCAGATAGGTACAACCGATCATTTTCGCCTATTTTATAATTTGCCTTCGCATTTAAATCATAGAAATACAAATCGGTATCTTCAAAACCATCTTCTAAAAATGGTCGAGCAATCACATCCGCATACGTTCGACGACCAGAGATAATTAACGAACCTTTATCTTCTTGAATCGGCCCTTCTATGGTTGCCCTTGAAGAAATTATACCAATACCTCCTGAGACCTCCCATTCCTTCATGTTTCCATTTTTCATCCGAACATCCATCACGGATGATACTCGCCCACCATATTCAGAAGGCATGCCACCTTTGTAGAGTTTAACATCCTTCAAAGCGTCCGAATTAAAAACAGAAAAGAACCCTAACAAGTGCGAAGCATTGTAAACAGGAGCTTCATCCAATAAAATTAAATTTTGATCCGCATCTCCTCCTCGCACAAAAAATCCACTACTTCCTTCTGAGTTAGAGCCTACGCCAGGAAGTCGTTGACTCGCTTTTAACATATCTCGCTCTCCAAATCATACCGCACCCA
>CAYLSF010001000.1:0-3250 GCA_964385675.1 uncultured Saprospiraceae bacterium | reverse complement strand
AGAATTAATACGCCTGAAATTGCTGAAAAAATCTTACAAGATGGTTGCTCAGATATGGTCTCTATGGCTCGTCCATTTTTAGCCGATTCAGAGATTGTTTTAAAGGCAATGGAAGATCGTTCTGATGAAATCAATACTTGTATTGCTTGTAATCAAGCCTGTTTGGATCATACTTTCTCCATGAAGTTGACCTCTTGCTTGGTCAATCCTAGAGCTTGTCATGAAACGATTTTGAATTTTCCCGCAACGGAAAGTAAAAAGAAAATCGCCGTAGTTGGAGCGGGTCCTGCTGGTTTAGCGGCTTCTACCATTGCTGCGGAGCGTGGACATACCGTTCATTTATTTGAAGCGGAAAGCGAAATTGGCGGTCAATTTAATATGGCGAAGGTCATTCCAGGAAAAGAGGAATATGCTGAAACGATTCGCTACTATGGAAAAATGATTGAAAAGCATGGGGTACATTTAGAATTGAATCATAGAGTATCCGCAGAAGAATTGATTGCTGGAAAATATGACGAAATCATCTTAGCAACAGGCGTTACCCCTCGTAAAGTCGATTTTGAAGGTGCGGATCATCCAAAAGTATTAGATTATGTGGATGTTCTATATCGCAATAAACCTGTTGGAAAATCAGTGGCTATTGTAGGGGCAGGAGGAATTGGTTTTGATATGGCAGAATTTTTAGCCCACGATATCGAGCATGAATCTCCTTCTATGAGTGTAGAAGCCTATATGCAAGAATGGGGGGTTGATATGGGGTATTCAGAAGGCGGAGCATTACAAAAAGCAGCACCTGCACCATCACCTCGTGAGATTTATTTATTAAAGCGTTCGGTGGGAAAGCATGGTAAAAAATTAGGAAAAACGACAGGGTGGATTCATAGAGCAAGTTTAGCCATGAAGCAGGTAAATATGTTAGGTAATGTTACATATCATAAAGTCGATGATGAAGGTTTCCATATCTATGTATCCGATAAATATCAAGTATTACCCGTTGATAATATTATCATCTGTGCTGGACAAGAACCATTAAGGGAACTACAACAAGCCTTAGTCGATGCAGGTCAAACGGTACATTTAATTGGAGGAGCAGATGTGGCGGCACAATTAGATGCTAAACGTGCGATTAAACAAGCCAGTGAATTGGTGGCAACTCTATAGAAATTCCAAATCACAAATTCCAAATCACAAAGAAAGGCTGTGCGTTTTATAACGCACAGCCTTCTTTATATAAATCAATCTAAAATTGTGATTTGTGATTTGGAATTTTAGAACTTATAGCCCAAACCAATTCCAAAGTTTTGAGCCCAACGGGTACGAGGACCAGTACGGTCAACTACACCATCATCATTATCATCAATGGGTACAGCTACATCTGCATCGTAACGTAAGTCTGTTGTAAATGTAATCGTTAAGAATTTAAGAAAATTAGCGGTGATTAAATTTGTCCATTTTACATCAATATTTTCTGGATTTTCTAAGTAATTAGAAAATAATTCCAAACCTGTGAAATAGGTGATTTTAGAATCATCTGTATTGGTAATATTGACTCTATAATTACCAATTAATGAAGCTCCAAATTCAAATTTAGCACGCTCCCCAGGAATTCCTGTGAAAGTGCCTGCTGCGGCTAAGTCATCGTCCGCTACAATTACCCAACGCCCAGATGCAGGCGAAATATTCAATAAAGTATTGGTACGAGTATCTTTAGTCCCTTTAGCGTATTTCATCCCAGTAGCTACAATAACTTCACCAGGAGCAAAAAAATTAGATTGAACCACCTCATCTACTTCAGTAGCTGTTAATTGTGTTTTTACGCTGAATAATAAAGAATAATCCCAATCATTAACAGCGAATAAACCTCCAACTGAAAGGAGTTCTAAATTATCAATACTTTTTACAAAATCCGCATCCTCTCCAACCCTTTGAATATTGTACTGAAGAATAAAATTATTACTCCAGCTTATTTTATCTTTTTTGTATTTAGCAAATAGATTACCTAAAAAACCAACATTAGTTGTAGGATCTCCTCCTCCATCCGTCCAGTTGGTAAAAGAAGATTGAAAGAAGGTCAAGTTGGCGGTTCCACCAACATTCCAAAATTTTGCAGGTTCTTCCTTAGCCTCTTGTGCGAAAGTTAAGGTCGAAAGTGTCCAAATTAAAGTTGCTGTGACAAGTATTCTAAAATTCATATTGTCTAAGTTGTAATAAGTTGTTAGTTAAAATTGATACATTCTATTCTAGCAAATCAGTTGACCAATTGCCAAAAATTTCGACTTTCTCTGTTGTCAATTTATTTAAGGGGAAAATTACTCTACGATCACTTGTTTCGATTGTGATGGATGTGCTATCTATTTCCACAATTGTACCGCGTACATCATTTATTTTTATATCCTGTCCAATGTAGAACTTACTTTTACTATATAAAGAAGCTAATAGATTTGCCATGATATTTCTAGAGGCAAAACCATACCCTATGGCAAAAGCAATCACTACACCTAAAATGATATAAGATAAATTATTTTGAATGAACATTGTATTTATCTTAGCTTGCGTCATAGCACTTAAGGCCACCGAAATAAAGATAAAATAGAATACAAAGCCACTTAAAAATTTTCCAGAGGGAATACCTAAAGACTTAAATGCGGCATCTAAAAAGCCTTTAATAATATTTGCAATGACTAAACCACCTATCAAGACCAATAAAGCAGAGAATATATTGGGTAAATAATTAATAAAGTCCTCTACTTGCTGCTTAACTAAATCTAGAGCTAACATCTCAGCGGCAAGTGATATAAACACAAGCATGAGAATATAATAAATGGTTTTTGATATAACCTGGCTGAATTGAATTTCAACATTAGCACTTTGTAAAAATTCAATGTCATTCAATTTCTCGCCTAACACATCAATTTTCATGATTCGTAAAAGGCGTAAAATGATGTTACTAATCACTTTAGCAATGATCCATCCTATTATCAATACAGCTATTGCTGCTACTAGCTTAGGTATCACATCGAGAAACTGATTCAATGTGTTTTCTAGAGCCTCTTTCATAATGCATTATTTAATTTTATAGCTATGTTAACATACGATTTTCAGACGTAATTCTATTATTAGCGTCACTATTAGAGCCTAATTTATTTTTAAATTTTTATCTGATATAAAAATAGAGTAACTAGCATTTTACACATTAAATAAATTTAATTTTATTAGTCGCACAATATAAGAATGATATAATGAACTATTA
>CAYLSF010000999.1:0-3255 GCA_964385675.1 uncultured Saprospiraceae bacterium | reverse complement strand
AGGATGAATCGTACCTCTGATTATCAATGATTTATAACAGAACAAGTCTAATAAAGAAGAAGTCTATCAAATTTTTCCAGAATATTGGCTTTTGAAGGTTCAAAAATTTGATGATGTTATTCAAGATAAATTAGATGAATGGATTTACTTTCTAAAGAATGGAGAAGTTAAAGAAGAATTTACAGCTAAAGGGTTAAATGAAGCGAAAGAACGATTAGATGAAATGAAGCTATCTGAAAAAGAGCGAATAGCTTATCAAAAGTATTTGGATAGACTTCGAGAAATAGCGAGTGAAAATCATACAAAAGGTGCTGATGCTCAAAAACTAATAGAGCAAGGAGAGCAAAGACAAATTATAAAAACTGTTTTAAATCTTGATAAATTAGGGCTTTCACACGATAAAATAGCCATTGCAGTTGAAATTAGTATAACTGAAGTCAAAAGGATACTTAAAGAACATAAATAATAAAACCACACCCAATAAATAAGGCTGCACACGGGATGGTAATCCCAAGTGTGAAGCCAGTGTTGAACGATATCGGCATCTGTAAAGACACCAATATCGTTTTTTAGTTCCACTCTATTCTTATGGGGATTGCGAGTTAAAAATATATTTTCAGGTGTTGATTTTGTTTACAATTTTGAAATTAAATAGTTTTATTGCGTTCCTATTAGCCCAAAATAGATTAAAGACCACTCAAAATAGACTATGACACATTACTTTACTTCACTTTAGGCATCACTCTTCCGTCCCTCTATCTGACTATAAGAAATAGTGATAAAGGGTATTATGTATTAGCCTAAAATTCTACTTTATCCAAGTTTTTGGGTCGGCTAGAAGCCATCAGTTCTACGGGTGGAGCACGCTGTTTTGTGCTACACCATTCTATCTTTTGTGCTGCTATACCACCCACTCGTTTCATTGTAAGTTTACCACAATAGGAGCATTTTTTAACATTAAAGTTTAAACGATTTTTTGCAATTTCTTGCCATGTCAGTTTGCTACAGGGGACTTGTGGAAGTGTTTTCCCTTGTACGCTTAGGCTTTTTCTAGCCGCTCTGAGATAACGTTTTTTGTGTCCACTCGATAATATTCCATAGTGTCGTATTCGCATAAAACCACTTGGTAATATATGTAAGGCAAACCGTCGGATAAACGCCCTTTCGGTTAAAGTCATTTTCTTCTTTACACCATCTTGTCGATAATCCTTGTAGAAGAAAGTAACGTTACCATCTTTCATTCCTATTATCCGATGATTAGAAATTGCTATTTTATGACTGTATCGACCTAAATATTCTAATACAGTTTTAGGCGAACCAAATGGACGTTTGGCATAAACTACCCACTTTTTTTGAAATAACTTTTTATAAACTTCACGTTCATTGGGTAATTCAATATCCTGTTTTCCAATATGCTTTCTTAACATCGCCACAAACTTCGCTCGAAACACCTTACTCATTGCTTTAACAGGAAATAAGTATTTACCATTTGATTTTGCCGTTTTCCAAATGCCTAAATTCGTCAAACCTCCACCTGGTATAATGCAATGAATATGCGGATGTAAACTCATATTTTGTCCCCAAGTGTGCAAAATCGAAATCATACCCGTTTTTGCTTCTAAGTATTTTTTATCCTTTGAAAATACTTGTATCGTTTGCCAAGCCGCCCGAAAAAGGGTTTTGTAAATCAACTTTGGTTGACGTATTGCCCAAGCATTTAAAATCTCGGGCAGCGTAAAAACAACATGAAAATACGATACAGGTAATAAATCCGCTTCTCTGGCCATCAGCCAACGTTCTCGTTCGGTTGCTTGACACTTCGGACAATGTCGATTGCGGCAAGAATTATACGAAATCCGAACCACGCCACAACTCGTACAAGCATCAATATGTCCACCCAAGGCTGCTGTCCGACACAAAGTCAATGCACGTAACATTCGTTGTTGATGCCATGTGAATTTGTTACTTGTTTCTATATATTCCCAATTATTTCGTAAAATATTTGCTACTTCATATTTCGATTTACCGTGTTTTATTTTAGTAATACTCACGATTTTAAGTTTGGATATAAAGTATCAAAAGGCGAGTGTGCTATTTTTTCAACCTTGTGAGCAACGTGCAAATAAATCAGCGTACTTTGGATATTTTCATGTCCCAACAAATGCTGTATCGTGTAAACGTCTAATCCATCCTCCACTAAATGCGTAGCGTAACTATGACGAAGTGTATGCAAATGTACTCGTTTCTCAATTCCTGCTTTTTTCACCGCTTCACGTATTGCCCATTGCATCCCTCGCTGACTCATTTGACTACCATGAGCCTGTCCATTAAACACATACTTTACAGGACGACAAGATTTATAGTACTTCTTCAGTCCACCAACCATATTCTTAGCTAGCGGTACATATCTATCTTTTTTTCCTTTGCCCAGTCGAATATGTATTTGTAATCTATCAATCCCGATAGCTATCGGGACTATATCTCGTAATTCCAAACGCCTAGCTTCTGAACAACGTAATCCAGAGGAATAAATTAAGCTTAATAAGACTCTGTGTTTTAATAATTTCGGGGCTTTGAATAATCGACGACATTCTACTCGACTCAAAACACTCGGTAACTCCTTGACTTTTTTTATACTTGGTAAACGAATCGCCTTATCCTCTCTACCTACTAAACGAAATAAATAACGCAAACCATAAACCGTATGCTTGAAATAACTCAATGAAGGAGCATTGTTTTCATACGCAGTATCTCGAAGCATCAACAAATAATCATTGATTTGAGCATCGGTCAATTCTAAGGGAGTACAACCAAAATAAAGACTCTCCCGATAGCTATCGGGATTTGCTGTCGTCTTCGTATAATTATTGAGTGTGCTTTCGCTTTTTCCACTTAATAATACATTTGTTCTTACCTGATTATAGACTGCTTTAAAACCAGGAACTTCTCGAAAGGCTCGTTCTAATAACGTATCTTTTTTTTAGCCATTTATAATTTACTTTTGATGAATGAATAGTTTTTAAGATACTTCATTCTACCAATTTTTTTATCTTTAGCTATCTTTAGATTTCGTTCAACAATAGCAACAGCGTCTAGCATCGGCATGAATGCCTTCGCCAATCGTTGCTGCTTAGGACGTTGGCAGCAACTAAGGCAAATATAAAATTATATATCAGCCCAAAATAAAGAATGAAAGGCAAATGTTTTGAAATAAACTTAACAAATGTTAATTTTGAAACATGGAGAATATTTTTG
>CAYLSF010000998.1:0-3258 GCA_964385675.1 uncultured Saprospiraceae bacterium | reverse complement strand
CATAATGGATTACGCTAGAAAAATTGAAGGAAGTATAAAGGAAAATTTGTAGCAATATGGGTAGGTTATTATTTTCCACTTCCCTTGACTACAAAACTATTAGAATTAATCATAACCAAAATAACTTATTTTTATGAGTAAGGGAAAAACGTTATTAGAATACTTTTACGATTTTGAGAAAAGCAAACCTAATGCAGTTTATCTAAGACAACCAAAAGGCGATGAATGGATTGAATACACTTGGGCAGAAGTAGGCGATCAAGCCCGTAGAATGGCCAGTGCAATCAAGGCAATGAACCTTCCTCCTCGTACCCATATTGGTATTACTTCTAAGAACTGTGCACACTGGATTATGGCGGATTTGGCGATAATGATGAGTGGGCATGTTTCCGTTCCTTTTTATGCGACTTTATCAGGCAAGCAAATCAATCAAGTCTTGGATTTGAGTGATACAAAGGTTTTGTTCGTAGGTAAATTAGAAGTATGGGACAACATGAAAACGGGTATTCCTGACGATGTACAATGTATTTCTTTTCCACATTATGAAGGCAATGATAAGATTGAAGGATTTACAAAGTGGGAAGATTTAATAGCGAAGCATGAACCGATGAAAGAAAATTATTATCCTAAACTAGATGATTTATTTACAATTATCTATACCTCTGGTACAACAGGTACACCGAAGGGGGTAATGTTGACTTTCAATGCGGTGACGGCTTTATTGGACATGGAGCGTGAGGTTAACAATTTTAGATTATTTGATTCTGAGGATAATAGATTTTTCTCTTACTTGCCATTAAATCATATTGCAGAGCGAAATGTAGTAGAGGCAGCTAGTTTATTCTCTGGTGGTACAGTTGCCTTTGCAGAGTCTTTAGATACATTTGCTAAAAATTTGAGTGATGCGAGTCCAACTGTATTCTTAGCCGTACCACGTATTTGGAAAAAATTCCAGTTGGGAATTTTATCAAAATTACCTCAAAGTCGGTTGAATTTATTATTGAGAATCCCTGTGGTTAAAAATGCGATTAAAAAGAAAATCCGTACAGGATTAGGTTTAAACTCTGCTAATGTTCTTTTAACAGGGGCTGCACCGATGCCTGCTTCTTTAATTGAGTGGTTTAGAAAATTTGACTTGAATGTAAGAGAGGTATATGGTATGACCGAAAACTCCGGTGGATGTACTTTAATGCCAGAAAAAGGCGGAAAACCTGGTACAGTAGGTAAGCCGCATGCGATGTGTGAAGTTAGGATTCACGAAGATACAGGTGAGGTATTAATGCGTGCACCTTGGAATATGACGGGCTACTACAAAGCAGAAGCTAAGACCAAAGAAGTCATTGATGAAGAAGGTTGGTTGCACACAGGAGATAAAGGGGTGATGACGCCTGATGGTTATTTGAAACTAACAGGTCGTGTAAAAGACACCTTCAAGAGTGCTAAAGGACAATATATCGTACCAGGCCCAATTGAATTTAAATTTGCTAAAAACGACTACATTGAGCAAATCTGTGTGGCTGGTTTGGGCGCTCCTCAGCCTGTAGCGATGATTGTATTATCAGAAGCAGGAATGGCAGAAGACCAAAGCTTAATTTCTAAAAACTTAGAGGAGACTTTAGCGGGAATCAATAAAGAGTTGGAGAATTATAAGCGAATTGGAGCTTTAGTGGTGATCAAAGATCCTTGGAGTGTTGAAAATGGTGTATTAACGCCAACGTTAAAAATTAAGCGTAATGTATTAGATGACAAATATTTAGAAGATTACGTTACTTGGTGTAACGATAAGCGAAAAGTTATTTTTGAAGAATAGGGGGGCGACAATCGATAATTGACAATCGACCTTCGATTTATTATCGAAAGTCGATTGTCGAAAGTCGACTGTCAAAGCTAAAACCAAATAAAATCTTTTATTATGTTAAAAATTGCATTTTATGTCAATGCAGCACTTGAAATCTTAGCAGGTGCTATTTTCTTTTTTACCCCCGAAATGTTTCCAAATGCTTCTGGTGCTGAAATAGAAACCTTAATGATACGAATGTACGGTGCAGCGGCTCTCGCCATAGGCGTATGTTCTTTTCTCGCTGCACAACGATTAGATAATCGAGTGCTTGTGCGTGTTTTATTAACTACATTCGTTATTTTCCATGTAGGCGTAGCCCTAGTCAACTGGATGGGGGCACCGGATATGGGAGCAGCTATTTTACACACCGTGATGGCTGTTTTATTTTTATATCTCTACTTTACCGAAAAGTAGAATATAAAAAAGTAACATCGAATTTATTCGACGGAATACCTGTATGCCTAATGAATTTAATGGTACTAAAAGGGAGCAATTTTTGAAATAGTGCATTGAAGGATAGCGTAAAAATTAATGTTAAAATTCTTACATTTGCGATGATTATTAATTTTAGAAACGCAATTTTTACTAAAAAAATTAAAATATGGATTTAGCAACTATTACAGCAGGTGTTGCAGAGAGAGCTGGAAAAGCCCCTGCCTTAGGAAGTACGTTAAAATTTGATTTCGGTGGTGACGTTATTTTTATTGATGGAAATAATGGTAATGCCGTAAGCAACGACGATAACGAAGCAGACTGCACCGTAAAAGTATCAAAAGAAGACTTTATCGCTTTATCAACAGGAGACTTAAATCCTATGATGGCATTTATGGGCGGACAAATTCAAGTCTCTGGCGATATGAGTGTAGCGATGCAATTACAAAGTTTATTTGAGTAGGTTTTTAGTGGCTAGTGACTCGTGATTAGTGACTAGTTCTTTAAAATAAAATTCTAAAAAAGGTATCCAATGTTGGATGCCTTTTTTATTACCGCAACTCCTCAAAATTATCATCTAGTATATCCTCTCGATGGTCTGTACGCTTTTGTCGGATTAGGTAAATGACTGCTCCTATAAATAAGACCTCAAGGATGAATATAGATACCATTTTTTTTAGTTTTGATTGATTGAATAATAGTGATTAAAACGCAAATATAATCTAAAATAAAAATTATGGAATTCCAAAAATTATATTTACATTTATTCGCACAATAAACATTACATTAAAATAAAATTCCATTATCCAATTACCCATGGAAGATACCAACTATTTTTCTTCTAATTCTACTGGTTTTCTGGTATTTTTTCTACTTATAATTAGGTAGAGGAAAATACGTGTAAATAAGGATGTTTTGGTATTGGGGTTTTGGGTAACTTTGTGAGTATAATTAAAATATTAATATTAAATGGATAACATTACCAA
>CAYLSF010000997.1:0-3261 GCA_964385675.1 uncultured Saprospiraceae bacterium | reverse complement strand
TAGGAAAATGACCTCAAGCGTTTACACACATCTATCAAATTCAGAACTTTATATCAAAATAACGTCAATTGAATAATATACTTTCGTAAAAAATAATTTTTCTTGAATTAATTCTTAATTTTGAGCCTTAGCTTAGTGTCAAAATGACACTAACAGCTTCAAATACTAATTTCATTTGTTTCTTGAATTTTACAAACCAATTTCAATTCTATGAAAAGATTTACAAATAATCTTTTTCTATTGATGGGCTTGCTGATACTGCCAAGCTTTCTATTAGCACAGCGAACCATCACAGGAAAAATAACGGATGCTGAAACAGGAGAGTCTCTAATAGCGGTAAATATTGTCGTAACAGGCACTACTAATGGAACCTCTTCTGATATAGACGGCAAATATACTATCGCTTTGACCGAAGGTGCTACTCAACTGACTTTTTCTTATACGGGTTATAGTTCCCAAACCATCACCGTAGGTCCATCTAGTGTCCTAGATGTACGAATGACTGCTGGTGAAAATATCAAAGAAGTTCTTGTCATAGGTTATGGCGAGATAAAAAAAGAAGATGCTACAGGCTCGATCGCTTCTGTCACCTCAGAAGATTTTAATCAAGGAGCGATTACTTCAGTACAGGATTTAGTTGCGGGTAAATTAGCTGGTGTATCTATTACACCTAGTGCAGATCCTGGTGGCGGTGCGAGTATTCGCATTAGAGGTTTATCTTCCTTAACAGCTTCTAATGATCCGCTAGTAGTAGTAGATGGTGTACCTTTAGAACAAAATAGTGTAGGCGGCAGTCGTAATTTTTTAAATATCATTAATCCGAATGATATCGAGTCTATCAATGTTTTAAAAGATGCTTCGGCGGCTGCTATTTATGGTTCAAGAGCTTCTGGTGGCGTTATTATTATCACAACGAAAAAAGGAAAAGGTTCTGATAAATTTAGATTAAACTACAATGGTAATGTATCCTCTAGTCAAATTACGCAATTCGCAGATGTTCTAACAGCAAGTGAATTTAGAGCTTTAGTTACTGAAAGTGAAGAAGCAGATGAGACTTTATTAGGAAATGCAGATACTGATTGGCAATCTGCTATTTATCAAAATGCCATAGGTACAGACCATAATGTTAATATTTCAGGTGGTGTAAAAAATCTCCCATATCGTCTTTCTGTTGGTTATACCAATAAAGCAGGCGTTCTAAAAACAGATAAATTTGAACGAACAACAGTAGGTCTCAACCTCAATCCAAAATTTTTGGATAATACTTTACAGGTCAATCTTAGCGCAAAAACCATGTTTGCAAACAATAGGTTTGCAGATAGAGGAGCGATAGGCGCAGCTACGCGCTTCGATCCTACTCAACCGGTATCTTCGGACGATGCAGTTGCTGTTAATAATTATGCTGGTTTCTTCACTTTTGTAGAAGCAGATGGCACACCACTTGGTTTAGCGCCCACCAATCCTGTTGCGATGTTGGAACTTCGAGAAGATGTCTCTACTGTACAAAAATATATAGTCAATGGTTCTATTGACTATAGAATGCCATTTTTACCAGAACTTAGAGCGAATCTCAGTATGGGTATAGATGCTTATAATGGAGAGGGAAATGTTTTAGTTCGCCCAGAAATGGCGTATGCTTACGATGATACAGGTTCTATTACAGATTACTGGAACAGAAATCGGAACGAGGTTTTAGATTTTTATCTCAATTATGCAAAAGACTTTAGCTTTGGTAATTTGGATATCATGGGTGGTTATAGTTGGCAGCATTTCTTGTTTGACAATTATACTTTTTCAAGAAATATACCAGAGAATGAGATTTTTAGAGAAGACCAAGAACCAAGAGAATATTATCTAGTTTCTTTGTTTGGTCGTGTCAATTATAGCTTTAAAAACCTACTATTTACTTTTACATTAAGACGCGATGGTTCGTCTCGTTTTGCTCCTGATGCGCGCTGGGGCTTGTTCCCTTCTACCGCATTAGCTTATAAAATCATAGATAATAAAGAAGGTTTTCTAAATAATTTGAAAATACGGACAGGTTATGGTGTGACTGGTCAACAAGATATTGGAAATGGCTTCAATCGCCTATATCAATATCTACCACTTTATAATCTAAGTGAACAAACTGCTCGCTATCAATTGGGTAATCAGTTTTTCAATGTTTTGAGACCTGAGGGCTACGATGCTAACTTGAAATGGGAAGAAACAGCTACATTTAATATAGCGCTTGACTTCGATTTATTAGACAGTAAATTGAGTGGCTCTATAGATTGGTATCAAAAAAACACATCAGATTTACTACTTGAAGTAGATGTCCCTGCGGGTACTAATCTTACCAATCGTTTGATAACTAATGTCGGTGATATGAGAAATAATGGTGTTGAAATCACATTAAATGCAACACCTATTAGCAATGAAGATTTCTCGTTCAGCATAGGTGGTAATGCTACCTTTGAACAAAATGAAATCACTAGGCTATTATTAACAGATGATCCGACCTATTTACAAGAAGTTGGTGATTTTATTGCAGGCGGTATTGAAAATCAGGTCATGATTTGGCAAGTTGGACTTCCAGCTTACTCATTCTACATGCATGAACAACAATATAACAGTGAAGGACAACCTCTAATAGAAAATGATGCTGCTGTCTATGTCGATAGAAATGGAGATGGTGATATAGATGAAAATGATCGATATGCAGCAGGTAATCCAAACCCTAATTGGTTTTTTGGTATCAACTCAAATATTACTTATAAGAACTTTGGTCTTGCTTTTTCAGGACGTGCTAAATTAGGTAACTCTATTTACAATAATGTATTTTCTGCTACAGCTAATGAGATACAATTACAGGGAAATACTGCATTTTTAAGTAATGTGAATAGAAATATCTTCCAGACAAACTTTATTAATCCAGCTTTGTTAAGTGATGTATATATCGAAGATGGTTCTTTCTTTAGGTTGGACTATATTACACTGAGTTATATGTTACCCGAATTGGGTAAGTTTACAAATCTGAAAATAGCACTTACTGCACAAAATTTATTGACTATAACCAATTATAGCGGACTTGATCCAGAGGCTGGCTGGATTGATAATAATCCTTATCCTAGACCAAGAACAATAATGCTTGGTTTGAGTGGTAGCTTCTAACTATAAGTAGTTAAACGGAACTCCTCTCACGAGGCTTGACCGAGTAATTACTCATGAGTAAGTTTTATCCATTATTTATAAGAGAATCTTTACTAGTTTTAGATTACT
>CAYLSF010000996.1:0-3266 GCA_964385675.1 uncultured Saprospiraceae bacterium | reverse complement strand
CAAGACTAATTCCAAATTTATTTTTAACTAATTAATCATTCCAGAGCTTTCTTTTTAATTTTTTTGAGCTATTACTATCTAATTGGTAGTTATACAGCCTTTTTGTAGAATCCTAAAATTTATCAATCATGGCAATTATTTTAAGTTATGCACCAGACTTCTCTGGGGCTTCATTTAAGAATGCATTAAAATCACTCAAAATCGGTGATCAATTTGAAGATTTAGAAGAAATTAATGGTAGGAAACAAAAGTGGAATCTCATTGATGGAGCTAATGATCAAATATTAGGTCAAGTATTAGATGATGAGTCCAGAGTAGGTGAGTATCGTGAAGATGATCCAATGCTTACAGATAATCATCGTTGGAGAATTATGGTAGAAGCTTGTCTGGAAAGTTATACTTTGGCACTTGGACGAAAATACAGTGCTCAGTTGGAGATAACTGTTCCAAGGATAGTTGATTTTAAAGTAGAAATTAAGGTTAGACTGTTACTTGCTAATGAATTAAGTTCAGAAAATAAAACTTGGATTCAAGGTGTCTTTGATGGTTTTGCTGGGGGATTAAACGATTTATATGCTTACATTGGCTCATTTGATGTAGAACGCCAAAATCGTAATATATCTTTTGATGATTTTGATATTATCGCTTATGGCTTGATCACTAAATTAGATGATAAAGTTGATAAATCAGAATTGGAATGGTATCAAGATTTTTATAGAGATTCTGAAACATCTATGATTTTTGATTCTTCACAATGTGTAAATGATTTACCTCCAGTGAAGGAAGATCCATTAAGAGAAAGTGAAGATGATCCTGATCAAACTCATGAACGGTTGAAACAAACACCTGAAAAGCAAAGTTGCGGAAATGAATTTGATATTAGACCTAGAAAAGTAGCTACATTGTTAGCTTATCCAGAGTACAAAGTTATTTGGAAGAGAAAACGAATTAAAGTAGGGTGTAGTACAGTAAAAATAAAATTACCAATCTTACAAACTAGAACTCGAAGTAAAGAATTATATTATTCTGCAATTTCAAGAGAAGAATTATCAAGATACATTGAACGAGTAGCTTTAAAATGCTTAAAGGATTCTGCAAAAGTTGGGTTAGTTGTAGGACTAGCATTAAAAAATGTTAAAGCGGCTTTGGCTGTATTTAGAGTATTATTTGACGCTTGTATCTATGCTAAGATAGGAGAAAAATTTGATTGCTTTTTTCCTGAATTATTTATTAAAACAGTTAAAACCCGTTGGAGACGGGTTTAATATTAAATATATCAAGCCAGTAGGAATCTCTTCCTACTGGCTTAAAACCTAAACCACCTCCACCCCATAAGCATTACCAAACATCACCTCATACCCAGTAGCATCCGTTTTTTCAAGTACCGCCTTATATTTATCCAATTCATCCAGATAGCGATTATGCCACTTTAGGATAGATTGTTCGGACACCTCTTCGAGTTTGATTTGAACCAAGCCATCTTTTTTGCACTCAATGATTAAGAAAATCGAAATAGGCGACTGTTGGGTAGCCATGCCGATTTCGTAGTTATACATTCCTTCTTGAATATCATAGCCCCGTTGATGAAAACTGCCTTTAAAGCGGCGTAAGTCGCTTGTTGATTTGATGGAAATATGCAGCAAGTGACCAAAGACTTCAGCAGGAACTAAGACATCAGGGCGAATCCTAACGTTGGTATCGTGATTGAATAAACTCCATTCCGATTGACCATATTGAAGGAGTGGACTAATATGCGACAATCGGTTGATTTCCTCTATAAGGGATTTTAAATACCCAAAGGTTTCCGGATCGACAAAGTAGGGGTAACTATCTTTTATCAATTGAATGACCCGTTGTTGTCGCTTCATAACGGTTGGTTCGTCTTCAGCAATTAATTGAAACTGTTCCAAGATATTATCCGCTACTTTGGTGCAATACCAATTATAACCTTCTTGTACGCCTTTTTTGGTTCGCTTATCATAGGATGGAGCAACTTCATAAACCTTCAAAAAATCCACTAACGGCACATTGGAGCGAAGTCCTTTTTTGATGATGCGTTCCAAAAGTTCATGGATGACTTTCCCTTTTTTGACCGCTTGATTTTTTTGTAGCCGTGCCTGTTGTTTGGCTTTGATGGCTGCCTTTGCCCGGTGTTGTATCTCTCGCTCAGTTAAGTCTCTATTGGTTGAAAACATGGAGCTCGAAATATAGCCGTGTTGATGATAGGCTTCAATATCCATATCCTTGATACATTCAAAAGAAGGATGTATCATTTCTATGTTGGTTGTCGGTGGATTTGGACTATTTAGATCAATACTCGCTAAGATGGATTGATTAGCGGTAGTGATGTCATTTATAAAATTGAAGCCAGTACCTTGTAGGGTACCGGCTGTTGGAATATTTAAAATACTCATATCTGAATATGGATTACAAAGTGAATTAAGCAGTTTCGGCTGAAATAAGATTCATTTGAGTGGCAGCTTGAAGCAAGACCTCTTTGGTGCAATCCTCAAAGGAATTAGCTAATTTCTGTTTGACGGCATATTCTTGAATGGTAAAGATATTATATAAGCCGTTTTTACCTTCATTGAGTAGAAATTCAGAAGCGAGTTCTACTTTGTTTTCGGCTGCTTTTCCAAATGTCCATTCAATGGCAAAGTAGTCGCCATTTTCTGATGAACGAGGAGACATTTTAGCCGAAAGGGATAACTCAATCGGTTGTACATTATCGTAGCGAACCGAATCTTGTACAATTGCCTTAAACTTATCCAAACTTTCTCCTTTGATTAAAATAGACGATACACTATTTTTTTCATCTAAGAAAATCAACTCGCCCCAGTTGGTATCTGGATTTTTGGTCTTATACAATTTTCCAGTAAAGGTATAAAAGTGAAGCGGTTGGATATTGGTCAATTGTTGTCCCAAATCTCGGTTGGTTGCTCCTCTGAAAAAGCGTCCTTCTTTACAGTTGCCTTTGTAGCGAACAGGCTTTTCGGTCTCAAAATAAATGACATCCTTATCAGATGTAGGAAAGCCCACTTGATTAGTGGGAATAGCTAATTTTTGCATAGTAAAATGTAAATTAATTGGTTGTAAAATATTGAACTCTTACGTATGTAAATATACAAAAAATTAAGCTAAAAATTATCTAATAATGATATTTTTATCTATATAATAAATATAGTGTTTTAAATCCAATTTTGAAACAGAGGATACCTAAAGACTGATATAATAGAAGGCTTATTTTTTCAATGCCTTGACGTGTA
>CAYLSF010000995.1:0-3266 GCA_964385675.1 uncultured Saprospiraceae bacterium | reverse complement strand
GGGGAAAACAAATTGTAGAAGATTTATCCAAAGATATAAATCGAGTAATAGATGGCGTAAAAGGCTTTTCACCTCAAAATTTGTAGAAAATACGTCAATTTCACTTGGAATATAAAGATAATCGGTAATGATTTAAACCATTACAAAGTAGAGATTGATGAGACGAGTTATTAGATTGTATTTGGGACAAGCTGGATGGTTCTCACTTGTCCCAAATTGATTAAAATCCTACATAGCTTATAATTCTAAAAGTGATTTTTAGCCATACTTAGCTAAGTACAAAGTCAAAAGTTACTGGATTAACGTTATCTTTCTTTTTTTAAGGTCTTTATATCAGCAATTAGATAGCTAATTGAAGCTTTATTTAAACCATTATAAATTCCTCGGATATGCCTGTTTTTATCAACTAATACAAAATTTTCAGTATGCAGAAATTCATCTTCCGCTTTATCTAACCCTAGACTTTCTTCAACAAAATAATCCTTTCTTCCCAATTTGTAAATTTCTTGCTGAGTACCTGTTACTAAGTGCCATTTGCTAGATAGGATGCCCTTATTTTCTGCGTATTGCTTCAATACAGGAACAGAATCTCTTTCAGGTGTAACAGAATGGGACAATAACATCACCTCATTATCATTGATAAATTCTTCTTGTAATCCCTTCATGTTGGCAGTCATCTTTGGGCAAATACCAGGACATATCGTAAAGAAAAAATCGACAACATATATCTTGTCTTTAAAGGTTTGCTCTGTGACAATATCTCCCTCTTGATTCGTCAGCTTAAAAGGAGATATACGATGAAAGGTATCTAATCTATCATCATTAGTAGCCATCCAATTGGGGGTAAACGTTGCTTCATCATAAAAGGGCAACGTAGCCACTCTACTTTTATTGGTTTGCGATTCACTACAGGCTACTAGGCTGATGATTGTAAAAAAAAGAAGGATGCTATTTCTCATAGTTAATATTTTCATCTTCTAGTCCATAGCAGAGTGATGCTTTCTTTAAGCCAAAGATTCTACCTTCTTTAGCCTCATAATTAGCATAGAGTTCACCATTTTTTCTAAACGCTTGTTGAATGCCCTGTTCTCTGCCCATCTGTAGATTTAATTTTTTATAAAATTCACCCGTTGGATACCATTGTCGCTGTTCTCCATGTGCCTTTCCTTCGTGATAATTTAGGTGCCTCAATAAGATATGATTAGCGTCTGTTGACCACAGTTTTTTTTCTCCATGTAATTTTCCTTCGTGATAATTTGTAACTTCTTTTAAGTGTCCGTCAGGATACCATTTGGTGGATTGATTTTGTATTTTACCATTTAAGATGCCTATTTTTTCTTCAAACGTACCATCTTCATAATAGCTGACAAGGTAACCCGAATAGCGTTCATCATTCAGCGACCATAGCGAAGTCTTCCTATCATAGTTTGCTAAGGATTTCTCAACCGTTCTATCGGGTATTGTAACAGATATTTTAGTCGCATCAGCGATGTTTATTTTTTCTGCTTCTCCATGCTCTGCACAGCTTGTAATTAATAGGTTGAATAGAAGCAGTACTTGTACAATACACTTCATGCTTTATATATTTAAGAAGGAATTATCAAAAATATGCTACTTCTTGATAATTCCTTCTTTTGAAAAATAGGTTATAGTTTAAAGAATAGCATTTGGTGTGCCTTTCAACTCCCCTGCAAAAAGAGCAATGATATTCCCCAAATAATATTCATTAACGATATGATAATGATAAATGACTTCACCATTACTATGTGGCGTTACTCCAAAATGACCACCGGATGCATCCAAGTCCGTAGGATATGTTCCGTCCATCTCTTTTCTGCCATAAATTAAAAACCCGTCTGACATGATACCTACTAATTTTTCGTCGTCATGGGAAAGCATCGTGTTTTCTGGAACATTGTAAGATTCTATGTGGTAGTGATAACCCGAAGGCCCGTTGTGAGCACCAGCATAATCAAAGGTTTCTACAATCATTTCCTCTAAAGGTCTATTAGGACCTTCTTGATCATTGAAAATAGGAACGCCTGATACGGCAATACCAATAGCCCCCAATCCTGTAGCCGTACCCGTTGAGGCTAATTCAGGTGTATTAGGAACGGTAAGGGTATAGCTACGATTTCCACCAATACGACCAGGGGTCAAACGAGTAGCCACAACAGAGTCAATATGTAACGGATGCGTATCTTCCCAATATGGAGACGTATGATTGGGCAGACCATTTGACTGAATAGTGATTTCATTTCCATTAAATGAGACCGTTACCGCATCAGGATTAAATTCGTCAAAAGCAGAGACAGGTGTACTAACAATACCTGTATCATTAGGGTCTGTATTATCTGCTACATAGCCCTCTGGCTGTTCACAAGCTACACGGCTTACATTGGGATTACCCAAGCCATCCCCATCGGCATCTTCATACCAAACTGCTTCGATACAGTCATCTTCTTCACAAGCGGAGAAGCATAAAGTTGTTCCTAAAAGGATAATAATCGAGAATTTTAAATACTTCATTTCTTATAATTTTTTGAATTAATAGTTCTGTCTGTATTTAGATCTCCCTTTTTGATAAATTCCTTCGGTCATTACTTTCTTTTCTAATTATTAAGTTTAGAGGTAGGGGGCTAGTTGTAATATCTTTAAAATCTCCTTGTCTTGATTTAGGGATGTTTTGTAGTGCTACCATTATTTTTTGTAAATTCATACTATCAAGGACTAGTTCCCTTGCTAACTTATTGGGTGAAATGGCAGATCTTTTCTTTAAAAATGTAAAGTGTATTGTTAATTTATCTGTGTGTATAGTACCGTGTAAATTAAATAAGTTTACGTCTTTGTTTTTTGAAGTCATCGAAAGAAACACGATACGAAATTCAATCAATGAGTATTTCTAAATTTAGAACTTGTAAAGAAACTTAATTTATACTATAATAGGGGGATACACTTAATTTTGACTATTGTTTTGTAGTCAAAAGTGTATAGATATTGATGGCTATAATAAATTATGGAAAACAAAATTTTATATAAAAACAAACAATATCATTTTCGGAATAAGAAGTACTTAGCAATAGGGCATGCTTATCTAAACGAATTACGAATTAGCGGTAGAAGTCTTATTGATAGTGAAAGTATATCTAAAAATGGAAAACTTATTGGATTGGTAAGATACACAGGTGATTTAAGTGGTTCTTTTTGGACAGGAGAAAAATGGATATTCAAACATATTAATGAAGAAGAAAATAATTTTTCTATTT
>CAYLSF010000994.1:0-3270 GCA_964385675.1 uncultured Saprospiraceae bacterium | reverse complement strand
GTCTAAATCAAGAGGCTCATTATCAAAAACGCTAGTCGTCCCTTCACAATCCAAATTTCCATAAATATTGACATTCGCAATGCTTGTCCAATTCGTACTCGAACTATTCCCTAACCCAATAAATTTTACATATCGAGCCTGTGTCCCAGCCAAACTAAATAATTGCTCTGTATCCACAGTTGCACCTGATGCTGCACTGGTAACAGAATTTAAAACTGAGGTAAAAGACCCAAAAGGATCATCTGATATTTCGATAGAAAAAGTCGTTGTTCTTTCATCAGCTTTCCAAAAATGAATTCCGATTTCCGTTAGTTTATGCACACAAGCCAAATCAAAGGTAATAGAAACCTCAGCAGCAGTATCTGGGTTTCCCGTCCAATAATTGGTCAAGTCATCATTATAAGCATTAATTTCGGCAACTTCGGGTTTAATCTGCATCCCCAAACTCGTTGAACCAATAATTGGAATTTCAACTGCTAAAAAAGTATTCGATTGTACCACAGAAAGCGTATCGGATAAGTTACTTCCACCTGCCGTTTCATTCAAATGAATAGCTCCTGTTCTTATTGATCCAGTAGTATTTTCGGTAACGGTAGCGGTAACGGAAGTTGAACCCGTCCCAGAGGTTACATTCAAACTTAACCATGGAATATTTTCTGTGATAGCCCAATCCACATTGGCAATTACATCAAAAGTCACAGAACCAGAATCTAAACTAAAATCTAGGGTCGTCGGGTTAGTCGTTAAAGTAGGCGTAGAGACGATAGCTGCCCCAAAACCAATATTGACGCCTACATCCGTAGAATCATACGGTAGGTTTGTACCGACTGAACCAAATTCCTCTGCCCCTGCATCAAAAGTCGAACTTCGATTACCACCCAAAATATCTTTAGTCAAAAATGCATAATTCCCTGTACCCGCATTAAGGGCTAAACTTCCATTGGTAATTCGATGGAAAGTACCATCATCAACCAAATCCGTATTGGCTAAACTGGTCAAATTACCTTGATTAATATATGTCCCTATGGGAGTTGTAATGGTTTGAATCGGTGTATTACTTGTATTCAATAGGATATTATTTGCCAAAGTCAAGTTTTCTGGAGCTTGGTCTAAATCGCTTTTTACTTTTGTTCCTATTCTCAATCCATAATCACAATCGACAAAAGTATTATTGACAATTTGAGTATTTTTAACTTGATAATATCCACTCAATGCACTGTTCAGACGACCATTTGTTACATTAATTCCCCCTGTTGCACTAGAGTTAGAACCATCGGGTTTAAGAGAATTAACGCCTTCAATGTAATTATTATAAATCTTATGTCCTTCTCCTATCACTCTGACACCAGCAGATAATAAATTATTTTCAGCAAAAAAGTAGTTACCATATACCTCACAATTATCACCATGCCTAAGCGTCAAGCAACCCGAATAATCTCTAAAAGTATTGTTGTAGTATTTATTCTGTCCCGATTTATTGGAAATGATTTCAATCTCTCCAAAGAAATTATAAAAATAGTTATCATACACTTCTGAATACGAATCACTCAAAGAAGTGGTACTTACGCCAATTCTAATTGCATCTTGATCATTGTCATCATTGATTCCGTTTATGGGTGTTCTACCCGCAAAATAATTGTGATGGATTTTTAAGTAATCAGGGGCGGTTGAGCTTCTATTATCATTAATAATACTGCCTACACCATATTTATTCAAAAAAGAATTATACGCAATTTCATTGTACTGACCATCTGCTAAAATCCACTTGAACTTGAGTGTTTTTTGCTGCTCTATACCATTATAACCATCAATTTTATTATTAATAATTTTACAATAATCACAACCGTCTAATTCAATCACAGGATCTATAAAACTCCCACTCACCGCTAGATTAGAGGCATTTTGAAAAACCAATCCCGAAACGGTTAAATAGGAACCTTCCATACGCACTTTAGAATTACCTTCCATGAAAACGGCTCCAGCATTTTCTGCTGTAATTTCAATTGGTGCTGCCGAAGTACCATTTTTATCAATATCTATAAAGACGTTAGTCCAAACACCATCAGCTAAAATAATAGTCGTGCCAGGTGTAGCTGCTGCAATGGCGTTATTGAGTTCAGTCGAGTTTGTTACCAATTGAGCATAACTACAAGTACAGATAAAAAATAATGTGAAGGTGAATAGTAATTTATTGAAGGACATAATTGATTTTTAATGGATTTATACTCAAAAACTAAAATAATAATACGAATTTACTATATTGTAAATTGGTTGACAAGTAATTGGTTAACCAATTTTGTTTTAAAGTGAAAAATTCTATTGGGTATGAGTATCACTAGAAGAAAATTTATCAAAAAAATAGGACTCGCTGCCGTTACGACTCCTTTAGCAGCAGCACCAATTCGCTTATTTGGACAGGCCTCCTCTAATACACCTTTAAAGGTGCATATCTTTTCTAAGCACTTACAATTTTTAGATTTAACACAAGCTGCTCAAATCGCAGCAGAATTAGGATTTGAAGGACTAGATTTAACCGTGCGTCCAAAAGGGCATGTGCTATCCGAAAATGTACTAGCAGATTTACCTAAAGCGATTCAAGACATTAAAGCAGGAGGTTCTTCTTGCGTCATGATGACAACGGCTATTAGTGATGTAGATAGTCCGTATGATTTAAATATTATCAAAACGGCAGCTCAACAAAACATTCAGTTTTATGGTGCAAATTGGTTTAGATACCATAAGGATAGGTCGATGGAGGATTCCCTCAAGTTTTATCAAAAGAAGGTAAAGGAATTGGGAAAAGCCAATAAGAAACATAATATCATTGGCTGCTATCAAAATCATGCGGGAACAAAAATTGGGGCTTCTTACTGGGAAGTACAACAACTATTAGAGAAGACTAATCCCGACTATTTTGGAACGCAATATGACATCAGACATGCCACTGTTGATAGTGGTTTATCTTGGAAAAATGGTTTTAAGCTATTGCAAGATTCTATCAAAACCATCGTCCTAAAAGACTTCAAATGGGGGAAAGTAGGGGACAAATGGAAAGTCGTCAATGTGCCTATTGGTGAAGGAATGGTTGATTTTGACACGTATTTTAAAATATTAAAAAAGTCTGGTCTGCAACCGCCTGTATCTCTGCATTGTGAATATCCTTTAGGGGGTGCAGAAAAAGGTAAGTATGAAATCACCGTTGATAAAAAAGTGGTTTATGATGCCATGAAAAAGGATTTAATCGCTATTCAAAAACTGTGGGCAGCGGCT
>CAYLSF010000993.1:0-3274 GCA_964385675.1 uncultured Saprospiraceae bacterium | reverse complement strand
GGTACAGGAGAAGATATTTCTATAAAAGAATTAGCAGAATTGATTAAGGATATTGTGGCGAGTATTGCCCGAATTCCTGACCCGATTAAGCGTTCTGTCTATACTCGGGAGTGTGCAAGGATGATGGAAATAGGGGAGCAGATTTTGATTAATGAAACTAATAAAATCGTTCAAAAGTTAATTTCTAAGAAAAAGAATAGTCCAAATCTCCCCAAGAAAGTACATAACTTTCAACGAAATCAACCTGCATCAAAACCCACTCAAAAACCTAAAACAAAAACCTCCGATCCCAATGATCCTTTTGCAGGGTTGTTACCACCGCCTGAAGAGGGTATGATGGATGCCGATCCAAATTATGATTATCCACCGGATACGGGATATAATCCTACTTCTAATCCATCGACTAAACCAACGCCTCATCAACAGCCTATTAGCAAAAAGCCGCTCCATCGGGATGAGTTTCAAGAGAAGGATGTGGTGCGTCTGCTCATTCTGTTTGGTAATGAAATTATTGAAGAGGAATTGACCGTAGCGGAATATATTTTGGCGAATATGGAGGAGGTACTAGAAGAATTTGATAGTCCTTTGTATAAAAAGATCGTATTAGATGCCTATACCAATTTAGCAGAGAAAGAGATTATTTTTACCACAGACCAATTTCTTAACCATACAGATGTTGCCATTCAGCAATTGGCAATTAATTGCGTCACGTCTCCGTATGAATATAGCGAAAACTGGGAAAAAAAGCTAGAGAAGCCTTTACAAACCCAACTTATGCCTGAGTTGAATTTTAAGCAAGATACCATTACAAGTATCAATCAGTTTAAGCTACGTAAAATTCAAAAACTTTACGAAAAAAATCAACAACGTTTGAAAGAATTAAAACCCGATCAGTTTGAAGAAATGGTGAAAATTCTTAAACTTCAAAAGAAGTTAGGGGAAATTCGTAAGGAATTAGCGGCGTTGAGTCGCTCAGTAGTGATGCGAGTGAAATTTTGAATGCTATTGTAACTATTTAGCATTTTCATTTTCTGCTATTATTTCCGAATATTCACGACTCTTTTCTCTGAAAAGTCGTCTTGACCAGTATGAGTGGGATTCCGAATCAAGTTCGGAATGACGTGTTCTTAGTCCTATGGTAAATAGTTACAAAATGGTAAAATAAAAAACGTCTTAGAAACGTCTTTCCGTGCTTGACACGGAATCTCACGTACATTCGTTACTTCCGACTACTAATTATTCGTAGAAAAGAGTCGTGAATATTCGTAAATTGCCTTAGATATTTGAGTGGTAAGTAGGTATCATTGATTAAGTTTTACGAAGGGTAACATACAAATTTTTAGCATACCAAAATAAATCGTCATAATAGTCTATTTTAAAACTAAAACCATATTTCTTTGGTATTTCTCGCTCAACAGGTTGACTTTTTCTACTTTCTATTATTTGATATTGGATTTTTTCTAATGTATCATAATTATCCATGTTATCTTGCGAAAAATCCGCTTGCTCTAATAACTCTGCTTGTATTCGATTTACACTAATAATAAATTTAAATTGAATATTAATTTGCTCGCTTGTATTTATATCATTCACATCAAACCCTTTTGTATGATTCAATTGAATATTTCGACCACCTTCGATTCTAATATTAGCTAATAGCGTAACCCCATAAAATGGAGAAAGCTGTAAAATCGTCAAATACAAATCGTCGTTACCTGAATTGTAACAATCAAATTGGTAAGGAATCGGTTGGTAGCCTGCTTTCGTCTGTCGCATATCAAACAATGCCTCTCCTTCATCAATTGAAATTCGTTCTTCTTTTCGATATTGACGAGTAATCAAATGAATATCAATACTCTTATCGGGTAATTTAGTTTTTAGGTTGGAAAGGGATTTTAACACACACCAATTTTTGATTTTTGAAAACGCATCTTTTAGAAATAGAATATTGCTATGTTCAAAAATTTTAAAATTTCGCTGATTATCGAATATCTGATAGGCATTATCTTTATTTTTAAACAATAGATAAGCCGCAGATTCGGGGCGATCCAGAAATTTAACGAAACCTCGTTCTAGGATTTGATTATGTTCTTCTATTGTACAATTAGAGTATAAGTGAAGCAAAAAAGATTCATTATTATTATCAAATCGAATATTATATGATACTTCATTATCCAATGAACTATCCAGTATATCTATGGCTGCATCTTGTTGTGTAACGCTCTTAACTTGTCCAGTCCCTATTTTTTCATAATCATAATCTAATATCTCAATATTTGCTCCTTGAGTAATTCCTGCTGCTGAACCACTATCAATTTGCCAGCTATTCAGCTTTCTATCAAACATTAAATTTGCCGTAATATTTATGGGATCTGCTTTCGGGGTATTAAATTGAATATTGTACGTTTTCTGTGTCTCCAATTTATTATTGAATATATCAACATCCGAATCATCCAATGTTACTTTACGGATTTGTCCTGTTCCAACGCTTTTAGAACCATCAAATATTTCAAATTCTTGATTAATTCCAATGCCTGCTGTTGCTCCCAAAGTAGTTTTCCAAATGCGTTGTTTACTATTATAAAATAAATTTGAAGTGAGATAATTAATTTGTTCTGTCCCTCGTAAGAAGGTGGTCCATATTTGGTTATTTCCAAAAATATCAATTTGTGGCGTTTGCGGAAAGCGATCTAAAATGCGGTCTCTAATTTCCTCCACTAGCGTTCCGTAAGTAATTTGTCGCACATTAGCGGAATGTAATACCTCTAATAAGGTACTTGTAAAGACACCACTTCCTTTTAATTCATAACATAATTGTTCTGGGCCACAAGCAGAAAAATGAATATAAGAGATTGCTGATAACCGAACTTCACCATAGCGTTCTATTTGTTCGCTAAAGTAGCCATCCGCATAGCTTTCAATAGGGCGAATGTAATCTCGCTCCTCGGTCGCTTCTGCCTCGACCATTCTATGTTGTTGTTCCTCTATTTCTTCTATGGCGTCAAAAGGATTCGCTAATGTTAAGCGACTTGTCCGATGACTTGCTCCATGACAAGCATCGGTTATAATGACAATATGAGGGTTTTGAGTATTATCTTCTTGACTCATTTGCTCAATTAGATAAATCAACTCTACCTCTGTAAAGTCTGGGATTCTCCCCATTTTAGCTTCTATTCTACTATCTGTACAAATAAAAGCTGCCATTTTTTTGGAAGGAAAATATTTATAAAAGGGTTCTGGAACGTTAACGGATGATGCCTGCCCCATCAAATAA
>CAYLSF010000992.1:0-3275 GCA_964385675.1 uncultured Saprospiraceae bacterium | reverse complement strand
AGCATTTGAAAAAGTTTAATTCAGTTCATTAATAAATTCATGACTTGTAGTTCTTTCACCTTTTACTAATGGATGGCTTGGGGCAAAAAACTCAAAAATAAAATTTCTAAGTTTTTCATACCCTTTATTTTCATCATCATCAATTGCAGCTTCTTTAAATCGATGCATTTGATTGATTGGTAAAAATAAGACTATCTCAGTATTTCTATTTTTCAGTAAATTTACCAGAATATCCTTGTGAATATCTTTATATCCATAAGGATCTATGAAAATTAAATTTTTAATTCCTTTAGATTGCTTCTTTAGCCAATCTATAATTTTTGGAAAAAAATCCTCTACTTCATAATTACGATACTCAGGTTCAATTTTAAGCACTTTGTCGTTATGCTTATCAATGTACGTTTTAATTGCTGTTGTAAATTGTTCTTCTTTATCATTAAATATGAATCGAATCCTTTTTAAAGTCCTTTTACTGGCTTTTAACCTTGATTGGATGGTTTTAGCAATGTCAAAGGCTTTTATTGGACTTCCTTTCCCTCCTTTTTCATAAATACCTCTACCACACATTACATCTAAAACATTAATTTCTTTTACAATAGAGTTAGGCACAATTGTCAAAATAGCCAAATATTTTTCTAGGTATTTAGAATACATTTCAACCTTTGCCCTTGAATGAGGTAGCATAGTTCTTTTAGCTTCCTCTTTCTTTAAACGCTTTTTAATTTTTTCAACCTTTCTTTGACAATCTTTGCTTTCAAAGATTTTTTCTCGAATTAATTTACGTTCATTTTTTGACAACGTATTATCAACATTAAGATATGCTATAATTTCTTGATCGGTTAAATTACACATAGGATATGTTATTTAGAGTTTAGTAAGACACACAAGAAACAAAAAGTTTAATTCTGATGCAAAAAAAGTTACAACTATTTCTAATAATAAGCCTAAAAAAGGTGTTATTGACTTATGCTTTAGAACTACAAATAGATTAGATAAAGCCGATTGTAGTATTGTTTCAACTAATCTAGTTACATTAACTGACTTTATTTGAATAAAAACTATATTAGGGGTACTCACAGTTTTGAATCAAATTGTTTTACTTTTAAACATACGATTTTTGGGAATAAACATTTAAGTAAGATTAGTTTTTATATTCTTACAGTTTAGGAGGTACTGAAACAAGTGCAGCACGACAGTTACAAAAATAAAAAATCCCACTCCGAAAATCGAAGCAGGATTTTTTGTATTGTAATCTAATTGATAAAGTCTAAGCAACTTTAGTAATCAATTCTACCAATACTGCTCTAGTCAATTCATGTTGTAAGACATAACGTACTTGATCAATAAATTCCGCTTCTGATTGAATATTTTGGATATACTCGCCTTCCCAATTTATATCAATTGGATAATAGGGATTATTGGTATCCTTAGATTTTAATGCTCTTACTGCTCGAAATAATTCTATTCCTGTACCCGCTCCTTTTACGTAGAAAGCATGATATACAGTTGGTTTCAATTGCTCTTCTCTAATATGCGAAATGGTAAAAGTTTTTATCTGTGCTGTTAATAAACCATTAGTTTTTTCACCCAATAAAGCAGCTTGTTCTTCCAATACTTTACGTGGGCTATGGCTTATGAGTATCTTTGAAAAGTCTCCCCACAAATCCTGTTTCTTATCTTCAATTGATTTTATCTCTACCATAACTTCAAAATTTTAATGAAAATAAAATTGGCAAATGATCCGATGTTTTCTTTTTATCAATTTCACCATTATCCTTTAAAAAATTCACCTCACCATCGGTTTTTAAAATTTGTACACTCTCTGTATCAAAATATCGTAACAACTGTGGTCGTACTAAAACCTGATCATACATCTGCCATTGATAAACATTGTACCCTTCATTGTAAAAGTAAGTTCCAGAAACACCTTTACTCAAATCTCCCATTAAACTCCACATAGGATTATAAAAATACATATAATTTTCAGATTGAACAACCCTTCTCTCTTTTTGAGCAATTCCTTGAGTCATAACGGCATTGAAAGAAATATAGTCTGCCATCCCCTTCTCAAAAGGATTCATATTAAAATCGCCAACAACCAAAGTTCTATGATGATCTGCATTTTGTTCTTCTTGGCAGATATAATTATTGTAATGAATACTATCATTATACTGTACGGATTCTGGAATATTTGTTTTACTTAATAAATGTAATGCCGCAAATAAAATGGATTCTCCATTAATCTGGAGTTTACGAATTGTCATTCTCTTATTATAAAAGACCTCTTCAATTTGCCCTAATGATGATTTAGCGAATATTCTTATCCTAGTACAATTACTATGGAAATAGATAAACTGTTCTACTCCTAAATTTTTATTTATTGAAATAGCATTTTCCTCTAAACACTCCGCCAAGACCACAATGTCTACTTCATACTTTTTGACAATGTTAGCAACTTGACTAGCTAAGGGCTTTCTATTGATATTCCAAAATAGAAAGGTAAGTTGTTTTATGTTCATTTGGTATGTTCTACTAATCCATTTATTTATATTTAATATGTGCTTTTACTTTATAAATTCTAGTCTGAGCGTTAGGTCTAATACTAAAAGGAGGATGAGCATCGAAATTTATTGATTTAAGTGTAAATTCATCAGATAGCGTACTTTGTTCTATTATTTTAAGAAATAACTCTTCATTATGGTAAATTACATAAACTTCTTTATTGATGGGTTCAGTAATTTCCTCACAAACTATTACATCTCCCTCTGAATACTCAGGCTCCATACTATTTCCAACAATAGGAAATGCAATTAATCCCTTGTTCTTCAAACGAGGAACTTTAAATAACTCAAATTCAGAATTTAGACTATTAATTAACCCATCATTTTTACCCGCAGCAAGACTGACAGAAGGATAATATTTATTCTCCCAAGGCTCAATAAATTTACCATCTTTCCATACACCATCTTTTAAAAGTTCATCATATTTATCATAAAGTTTGCCTCGCCCATATTCCACGCCATTTTTAAATTCTCCAATATATTTCTGTCCATTAGAGAAAGTCTTTGTTCCATAACCAGTAGGCTTTCCATTCTCTAAATTACCCTGATACTTATACATTGAATATTGATTTTGAATACAAAAATAATATATTAAACCTTCTTTTTTATCATAGTCAATGTATGTCTTAAAATCTGTTTTCTTTAGATTATCAAAATGTTTGACAATTGAACATTCTATTTTATTTAAAATTACAATATATTTTTCATAGGATA
>CAYLSF010000991.1:0-3283 GCA_964385675.1 uncultured Saprospiraceae bacterium | reverse complement strand
TATTTAATATGTAATTATCGAATTAACAAAATCATCATTACGAACACACATAAAAACATTCAAATTAAAACACATTTTTTCATAATACTTTCGAGCGTCTTACTAATTATTTTTATAGGTTTTGGTTGTGACAAATCAGTATATTCATCATTACCTCAACTTGACTGGGAGACTACTTTAGAGCAGAACTGGCTAGACAGTATGCACAAAACTTGGAACATAGCGAAACAACAACAACAATTAATGTTAGCTTCAATTGATACTGTATCTAATCCTAAACAATTGGCAAATCATTTTAAAGGTCAATTCTTGGATAGTTTTACATTACGTCAATTTCATGAAGCCGCTATTACGTTAGTTAAAAATACGCTATTACCACTTTCTACTCACTCGGAAGAACAATTACATATTGTTTATTTACATGATATTCCTACTATTTTTCAAAATAGAGTCTATTCTTATGCCAACCCTATAATTCATAATTGGTCATTGGGATATGATATAAACATACTTGAAAAAGCAGATCAAGTTATCTTTGTTTGCTTCAAGCAATTATTAAAACCAAACCTAGATCAACAATTAGTTCAAGATATTTTAAAAGTCTCTACGTATAAAAAAACAGTATTTTTAAATTTTGATAATATTACAAATTTAAACCCTTTTGAGAATTTAGAGACAATAATTCAAATACCTTCTAATCATGAAATCAGTCAAGATCTAGCTGCACAATTATTGTTTGGAGGGATACAAGCAAAAGGTCATTTACCACTTACCCTTTCCAAGAAATTACAACAGAGTCAAGGTATTCATAATACGCCCTTAGTTAGGTTAAAATATACGATGCCAGAGGAAGTGAGTATGAATCCTAATATTTTAGCTAAAATTGATTATCAGATCAATCGTGCTATTCGGAAGAAAGCAACTCCAGGAGGACAAATTTTAATTGCCAAAGAAGGAAAGGTTGTTTATGAAAAAGCCTATGGTTATCATACTTATGATAAAAAACAAGCGGTAAAACTTAATGATAGTTATGATATAGCTTCTATAACAAAAATAGCAGCGACTACATTGGGGTTAATGAAACTACATGAAGAAAAAGCATATCATATTCAAGATAGACTAAAAAAGCATTTACCAAAATTTAAAAAAGCTCGTTGGCGAAATCTAAGAATCAGACATCTATTAACCCATCGTTCTGGATTACCAACTAATGCTCCAATTCGTCAATTTGTAAGGATTAAAAATCAAAATAGTAAAAAGCATAAGCAATATTTTTCTACATATCAAAATGAGAACTTTCCCATTCAGATTACCGAAAATCTATTCATGTCATCAGAAGTAGAAGAAAAACTTTGGAAAGATATTGCTAAAATTCGACCGAGTAGAAAAAGAAAATATCAGTATAGCGATTTAAATTTTGAAATACTTCAACAATTCATTCAAACTAAAACTAAATACTCGCTTAAAAAATATCTAAATCAAGAATTTTATGATCCTTTAGGACTTCATAATCTAACGTTTAATCCGCTTGATAGTAAAAATAAACAAGCCATTATTCCTACTGTACAAGATAAAAAGTGGCGAAATAAATTGCTCAAAGGAGAGGTTCATGATGAAACAGCCGCTTTATTAGGCGGTGTAGCAGGGCATGCAGGACTCTTTTCAAATGCCAATGACTTAGTCATTTTGGGTCAGTTATTATTAAACAAAGGTGTTTATGGTGGAAAAAGATATTTAGAAGAAGAAACTGTTGAATTATTCACTAAACGTCAATATGGGCATAGAGGGCTAGGATTTGATGTAAAAACAAGTAAGGGTGCTCCAGGCTGTTATACAGGAGCTTCTAAAGGAACTTTTGGGCATAGTGGATTTACAGGAACATGTATTTGGATAGATCCAATTGAAAATATGGTTTACGTGTTTCTATCCAATAGAGTACATCCAAACCCTAAGAATAAAAAACTAATACAGTTGAAAACGCGTGAAAGGATACATCGCTTAGCGTATAAAGCCCTCAAAAAGCCTAAAGCAAAAAGACGATATAGAAAACCTAAACAGCGGGAACATTTATATGCTAATAAGAAACGTAAAAAGGAGAGCAAATTTTATGATCAACAAACAGAATTGATGAGAGAGACAGTAGATTAAAATAAATTGTTACTTCAAGATAATAACTACGGTTAAAAGTTTTCTTTCTCGTAGTGATGGACGGCAGCCAAAGTCACCCGACGGAGGTTCGCCGGCTCTAATTTTAGGAATGACTCAATTGAAATAATAAAGCCGCAAAATAATATTTTCACGGCTTCAAAGGTATTGTATAAATATCGTATTTTTAAATTGAATTCTATATATACGTTTTATTTAAATTAGTAAGCCCAACGCATCAGTGCCGATCCCCACGTAAAACCACTACCAAATGCTGCTAAACAAACCAAATCTCCTTTTTTGATTTTGCCTTGCTCTATAGCTTCGCACATTGCAATGGGTATGGAAGCAGCAGTTGTATTTCCATATTTCTGAATATTATTAAATACCTGATCATCACTTAAACGCATGCTTCTTTGCACAAATTGACTAATACGTAAATTCGCTTGATGTGGAATCAGCATATCAATATCAGAAGGTTTGTAGCCATTCGTTTTTAGGGCTTCCATAATTACCTCTGGGAATTTTCTCACAGCATATTTAAATACGTGAGGACCATTCATGTATGGAGCAAATACTTCTTCTTCATACTGTTTTTGCGTGACAAACATCCCTCCAAATTCTTTCTCCTCATCCGTAGGGAAACCATGATCTATATCATCATGCACACCACCATGAGCACCAGGACTAATTACCGCTAATTGCTCTGCTTCTCGACCATCTGCATGCAGGTGTGTAGAAAGGATAGCTTCATTCTCATCCTCTGTAGGCTGAATGATGGCTGCTCCAGCACCATCTCCAAAAATAACCGTAACGTTTCTGCCTCGTGTACTAAAATCTAATGCGAATGAGTGCATCTCTGCTCCTACTAACAATACATTTTTATACTGACCTGTTTTTACAAAATTATCTGCAATAGATAAGCCATAAACAAATCCAGAGCATTGATTCCTAATATCCAATGCACCAACACCATTACCACTGATTCCCAACATTCGCTGGATTAAAACACCACAACCAGGAAAATAATAATCTGGACTTAGCGTAGCAAAAATGATGAAATCTACATCATTTGCCGTAATACCTGCATTTTCTATGGCCTTCTTTGCTGCTTCAAACCCCATGGTAGAGGTTGACT
>CAYLSF010000990.1:1399-3283 GCA_964385675.1 uncultured Saprospiraceae bacterium | reverse complement strand
TTATATCTTTCATATAGAGATAAAAATTATAAGTAACTCCGTTTCTATTTGTATTATCTGTCTTTATTCTTAATTTCTCTTACTCCAACTTTTGTAATAATAATTTGAATTGTTTTACCTTTTTTATTTTGAACAAACTCAATAGTCCTATCGTCATTATCTGCACGAAAAAATTTTGTTTTAGATTCAGGTATTAATTCAATATTGTAATCTGAGTAATATAATTTACAATCTTTTTGATGAATTTTAACATCTTCATACTGTCCTACATAATCATTGAAAGTTTCTGGGTCAATAGGTATCTTTTTATGTTTATAAGGCAATTCTACTTGCTTTCCGAACACAATTGCAGATAATCCATAAGCTAATAAATAAGAAGGAGATTCATTATTAGATAGAATTGCAATAAAAATATTACGACCTGTAAATTTATTTAAAGATGTTTGAGTTCCAAACCAACCTCCATCATGTCCAATTAAATTTTGGCCATGATTGTAAAATGGGTTTACAAGTACTCCATAACCAAAGTTATGTTCATTGTAAGACATGAACATTTTAGCTTTCGACTCTTTAGATAATACAAGGGTGTCATCAAAAAGGTATTTATTCCAAAGATATAAATCCTCTATAGTAGAATAAACTCCATCAAGCCCAATATTATATTTCCAATTTGTATATGGATTCTTTATTAATTTACCGTTTTTGTGATAATAAGATTTCGCCATTCTAGGAATGATAGTTTCATTGCTACTAATGCCAGAATCAAACATTTTTGCTTTCTCAAGTACGTGTTTTTTCAAATAGTTAACAAAAGTCTGCTTGGTAGTTTTTTCGATTATCGTTGTTAGTAAATAATAGCCTGTATTACTATAAGATGTCTGTGTGCCAGGTTCAAATAACAAAGGTTTTTTCATTATATATTTTACAACAGAATCCGACTCAAGCGATGTATTTGACATGAAAAGTTCTTCTACATCATCACCAATTCCTGAGTTATGAGTTAATAGCATTTTAATTGTAATAAATTCACCTTTCGGAAATTCTGGATGATATTTTGATAATTTATCATTTAATGATAATAGACCTTTTTCCTCTAGTTGTAGAATGGCGACTGCTGTAAATTGTTTAGAGACAGAAGCTAAACTAAATTTTGTCTCAATTGTATTTTCTACGCTCCATTCAATATCAGCAAAACCATAACATTTTTTTAGTAATACAGAATCATTTCTTGTAACTAAGACTGTTCCAGAAAAATTATTAATGTCAGCATGAGCATCCATATATTTTTCAAGTTGTTTACTCAATTCATTCTGGGAATAACCAAAAGTTAAAATTAGGCATCCTATTACGACAGTTAATACTAGTTTCATTTTATTTTACAATTTGATATTATTTTTTTTAATAACTCTTCCAATTGACTTATCTCTTCTTGAGATAAGCCATTCAAAGCATTCTTTCTGTTTTCTTGGATTATTGGTGAAATGAGTAGTAATGATTTTCTACCTTTTTCAGATATTTCTAAATTAAACTTTCTTCTATCAGATGAGTGAATATTTCTTATGAGATAGTTTTTATTAACCATCAATTCAATCATACGAGTAACAGAGGCATAATCTTTATAAATTAGTTGGGCAATCTCTTTTTGTGATGAGACTAGTTTTTTATCAAGAATCATCAAAACTAAGCATTGATCAATTGTAATATCGTTTATGACTTCTTTTATATTCTTTTGGGATATTCTTCTGTAGTCTTTAATTGCTTTTTCTACTAAATAAAGTACTGTCTCTGTTGGATTTTTTATATTCATATAATTTTTATTTGATACAAATATAATTGATATATCAAATAGTTAAAAATTAGCACTAGTTATAACTGTTTATAGCG
>CAYLSF010000990.1:0-1389 GCA_964385675.1 uncultured Saprospiraceae bacterium | reverse complement strand
TCTTTTTTATGACGCACAACACTCCAACACAACCGATAAAATAACAAATCTTGGTATAAAGGCCTGATATTACATAAAGTAGACTAGCTTATACTAGAATAAATTTATAGACAATAAGAGTAAGGATATAGGATATTTCTAAATCAAGGTTATAGGATTTTAGAAAAATGATAATGTAAAATACAACTACAAAACAAAAGGCAGTTCCGATAATTCAGAACTGCCTTTCAGTATTTTATAAAGCTGGTAAATTTATTCTACTACGCGTTGAACTAATAAGGACACCTCATTTTTTAGCACTTCGATAAATCCACCTGCTATTTCAAATTTCTCTACCTTTCCTTCTGCTGTCTTAATGCGAACTTCGCCCTTATCTAAAGCAGAAACTAAAGGAGCGTGATTGCTTAAAATTTCAAATTGACCACCTATACCTGGAACTTTCACAGATGTAACAGCCCCTGTAAAGATTTCTTGCTCTGGTGTTAAAACACTTAAATTCATAAGACATTCAAAATTTAATCATCTACCTGTTGGCAGACAGGTTCAAAATTATTAGTGACTTAAATTTAAATAGCGGATAGGTATGAATTTTTAGAACTAATCACTAACCACTATTTACGAATCACTAAATATTAAGCTTCTGCTTCCTCTAACATTTTCTTACCTGCTGCGATAGCCTCATCAATTGAACCTTTCAAGTTGAAGGCAGCTTCTGGATACTCATCTACTTCACCATCCATAATCATATTGAAACCACGGATTGTTTCTTCAATGTTTACCAATACACCAGGAATACCTGTAAATTGCTCTGCTACATGGAATGGTTGAGATAAGAAACGCTGAACTTTTCTAGCACGGAATACAACTGCCTTATCTTCCTCACTCAATTCTTCCATACCTAAGATAGCGATAATATCTTGTAGTTCTTTGTAACGTTGTAAAATCTCAATTACACGCTGAGCGGTATTATAGTGCTCTTCAGATACGATATCTTTCGTTAAAGAACGAGAAGAAGAATCTAACGGGTCAACCGCAGGGTAGATACCTAAAGAAGCCAATTTACGACTTAATACCGTTGTTGCATCTAAGTGAGCAAACGTTGTTGCAGGAGCAGGATCAGTCAAGTCATCCGCAGGTACATATACCGCTTGTACAGAGGTAATAGAACCACGCTTAGTTGATGTAATACGCTCTTGCATCAAACCCATTTCTGTTGCTAATGTAGGCTGATATCCTACCGCAGAAGGCATACGTCCTAAAAGTGCAGATACCTCAGAACCTGCTTGTGTGAAACGGAAGATGTTGTCAATAAACATCAAAATATCTTTACCACCATTTGGATCACTTAAATCACCATCACGGAAATACTCCGCTACAGACAATCCTGAT
>CAYLSF010000989.1:0-3285 GCA_964385675.1 uncultured Saprospiraceae bacterium | reverse complement strand
ATTCAAAATCAGTAAAGCCGGGAATATGTTGTCTATAAGCATAATTATAACTTTCCTCTTTGGCCTCTCTATAAAATTCTCTAGACCAATGAAAAGTATTTCTTTTCTTGGCCTGTTCTATATAATATTCTCGTCTTTTTTCAGATACTTTTGTCATTTTTTTAAACTCCATATTTTTTAAAAAAATCTTTCTCATTCTTAGTTGATTGCCACTCATTATACATCTCAACATATTCCAGAAAAGCAATCTCTAATTTAAGTAAATTTTTAGGGGTCAGTTGAGCTTTAGAAATTAAAATAAACACTATATCACTAAAACTGATACCGGTATAGCCTGTTTTTAAGATGCGAGCTAATTTTTTTTTATCTTCTCGAAATAGTTCTTTCCCAAAATGCTGTATTTCATCTCCTAACATATCTTTTAATATATCGATGGCTTTTCTTTGTTCTTTTTTAAATTCTTCTACAAATATTTTATTGCTGTGTGTAGTCATTTATTTCTCCTTAATTAAATTAATAAACTTGACAATTTATATCATAAACTTTCTACCAATTTCAAAAGCTTCTTCCTGTTCAATGCCAAGATAAGCTCTTGTTGATTCGATAGACTTTTGACCGAGCAATCTTCTTATAATCTCAATACCCACCCCTTCTTTATACATAAATGCTGCTCTTGTTCTTCTTAATGTATGACTAGCATAATCTCTAGGATCTAAATGTAAATATTCAGCCCATTCTTTAATAAATCTAGTATAAGTAGTTCGTGACAATTTGTCACGTCTTTGCTTGCCAAGCCTTGTATTGCCACTAAATAAATAATCATCTTCAAATTTTTTGCTTTCGTTTATCCATTTCTTAACTGATTTCTTAGTTTGTGATGAAAGCATGACTAAATGAGAATTGCTAGTCTTTTTTTGCTTTAAGTTAATCTCATCTTTAATATTACCTTTCCAATCCATTACATCCTCTACTTTAAGCTTTGAAACATCACTATATCTTAACATTGTATCAATACCTATATTTAATAAAGCAAGCTGCATTGTTTTGCCTTTGTTAGTTAAAAATTCTCTTATCATTTCTAGTTGTCTAGGTGTGAAGGCTTTCTTTTGACCTACTGATTTGTTCTTATTCCAAGGTGTTTTTGTCATTTACATCTCCGTTTTATTTAATTCTATTAATACACCCTCTATTTTCTTTTTTAGATCTTTCCGTGTAGTCATGTTATATAAACTCTTTAGTAGATCATCGACCGCAACTAAAGGCGCAGGAGACCCTATAGATAAGCCAACAACAAGTCCGATTTTATTCTGCAATTCTTTTGCTTTAATAACAGAATTTACCATTTTATCTTGATGTTCTTTTATTTCCTTTTCCATATCCTTAACTTTTAGGGTTGCTGTTTACTTCACTTGGTTTTAGCGGTAAAAGCTTTAATTCAGACTCAAAGCAATCTTGCTGAAAACTCTTCATCCATTGCTCTTTAGCTTCTGAACTTGGTGCATGATGTAATATCGAGGCCACAACGCCAGATAAAACAAGACTGCATTCAGAAGAGTTTATCTCTTTCATTTCACCTATTAAATCTAATATCTTTTCAGATAAAATACTTAATTCTTTTAGCCTTTCGGTGTGTCTCTTCTTATTCTCATTTGATTTTTCTCGAAATTCACTCATATTTTTATAAATTAAGTTAATAACGCTTTCTCTCTATATAATACAAAAGCGTAATCTAATAGTCAACTACTTTCTTTTGAAGTTGTGCATTTTTTGCACATGTTGGGATTAAAGCCTTGTAAATAAAGGCTCTTCAACTATTCGAATTTTCCGAATAGTTGAATTTGATAGCTTTCGCTTTTATAAAAAGCGTAATTAATCATTTATTAGAGAATAGCATTTCTGGATTAGAAAATTTTACTATTCTCAATTCTTGCTTTGTATGTTGTTCCAACTCTTTTATTTGCTCTCGAAATACTTCGACAATTTCTTTTTGCAAAGACACAAAAGGAAATGGATTTCCCACAATGCCTTGTTTACCATTCTCGTCCACACTAACAACAGCATAGATTTCTTGTCCTGTACTAAAATTCTCTGGCTTATGTATTATTGTTGTCATACTTATAAATATTGTTTGGTTCCTAATTCTATATCATTTTCCAATGAATAGCCCTCTATTACGAAATAATCATCTGACAATGTTCCGTCAGTGAAATAATTGATGGAATTTACTGTAGTTCCAACAGTTCTCCAAAAAGAGACCTTTTTACCGAAGATATTATAAGTCTTTGCTGTCTCAAATTCAGAAACAACGGGATATTTCTTGCAAACCTCTTTCTCTAAATTCTCGAACAACACCATATCTTCTTCTAGCTCATCATATCTATTATCTGTACAGATCTTTCTTACTTGTACGTATTCGACATTATTGTAATTAGATAAGAATTTCACTATGTCATAAAACTCATCTATATTGTATCTAGTGATTACTATAGCTATTCTCATCTTAGACTTTGTATTACGGATAATCCAATCCCAATCAGGAATTATGGGGGTTTTCCAGATTTTAATTTGAGTATCTTTCTTTAGGGTGTGTATTGAATAGCTAACTGCGTCACCCCAGCAAGTATTACATTTATTAATTTCAGTAATTTTTTTCTTTGCTAAAAGCCCATTGGTTCTTAAACCCACATAAAAACCCTCTTTTTGAAGATATTCTATTAATTCATCTAAATACTTATACAGTAAGGCATCCGTATTTTGCCCTGTAACATATATTTGTGGAATATCATATTTTTTACATTCTTCCACAAATTTATCAAAATTGTTCCATTCAAGAAAATGTGTTTGGGTATTTTGATGTTCAGCAAACTTCTTGTTTAAATCAAGCCCTAAACAGAAATAGCATTCAACATTACATTTACCTAATAAGTTTATGTTAGCAAATGTGAGTTTACTTCTTTTCCTATTTTTTCTCGCTAATTGTCCTAAATGATTATCCATAATTTTCTACTTTAAGTTAACATTATTACTTACGCTTTCATACAAAGCGTTATTTATTTAACATAATACTTTCTTTTCTCTATATCATAATAAAGATTTGGGGGCTGGTCAGAGTCCATTAATATAGACATCATTTCCTTATACTCTTTATATTCCTTATATTTTTTTATAATATTTTTTATAATGTTAATTGTTTACTCCATTAATTTATATATTGATTGTCTAGAAAGGCCTGTTAATCTAGCAAGTCTCGCTATATTACCCTGGTTTATAATAAGTGCTTTTTGT
>CAYLSF010000988.1:0-3288 GCA_964385675.1 uncultured Saprospiraceae bacterium | reverse complement strand
TTTCAAATAAAGCGCCTTTAAAATTAGTAGCTGATATGATTTTAGCTTTAAAAACATGTTCTTTGCTGTATGCAATATCAGCCCCAGCTTCTGAATAATTATGATCAGAAAAATTCGATTTTTCTCCTGCTCCTGTTTCGATCACGACCCTATGTCCATGATTTATAAGTGTAGTTACAGAAGAGGGCGTTAAGGCTATTCGATTTTCTTGAAAAGCGGATTCTTTAGGAATTCCAATAAACAATTTACCTTTTTTTTGTTGAACGGCAAGGCGTTCTTCTTTAGGGATAAATTGTCCTTCTTTAAAAATCTTAGGTATTTGAATTTGCTTTTCCATAAATTAAATCGAAATTGACTACATGATTAATAATGACTTAATAGCAAGTAATTTAAAGTTAAATACAATTTTTATAAAAAAGGATTGTAGCTATTAAGAAGTCAGGTATTTTTTATAGCAAAATAGGACAATCTGTTTTATTGAAATAATTGTTCTATTGTTTTCATTGCGAGAAACATCTTTTTACTGTCTGGAAGTAAGATAAATCCAAACTTGTCATAAAATTTAACTGCATTTTCATCTATAGGATCAACGACTACTGCCATTGAACCAATCACTTTAGACACCTCTAGACTTCTTTTTAAAGCATCAATTAATAGTAATCTCCCTAATCCCTGTCCTTTATTTTTACTATTAATGGCTAATCTTCCAAGCAATGTGACAGGTAAGGAACTGTAAGCTCTTGGCAACTTATTCCTAATTTTTTTAGGAATAAATTCTCTTGATATACCAGCATTAGATAAGGTATAAAATCCTTTTATCTCATTGATTTCATTGCTCAATACAAAACAGGTTGACAATTTTCTTTTTATATCCTGTTTTGCTTGTTTTTGAATATAATTATCCAAATATATAGTTCCACAATTAAATTCGGATTTTTTGTGTTTTGAATTGAGTGGAACAGTTAGAAATTGGTTCATTTAGAGTTCTTGCTTATAAGCTTTAAGTGCTAATTTTAATTCCTCATTTGGTGCTACTCCTTTAAAGACAAAATCGAAAAAAATCTCTTGATCTCTTTGAGATGCTATAATTCTATTATGTTCTTCTACGATTTCTTCTGCTTTTGATTGAACTGTTCTTAAAATGAAGTCCGTCAAACTCCTAAATCCCCCTATCTTAGAAGCGTATTCAAAAAACTCCTTTTGCTCTTTAGTTAATCTTGTATCAAATCTTGTCATTTCAACTCTTCTCATATTTAACATTATTTTGATTTGATACAAATGTACGGATTTTTTCCGTACAATTCAAATTGAGTTTTGATATTTTTTGTTTATCGCTAACGACTGAACGTAAATACTCGCCCTCCATTTTCATCTAACTCAATATGAACATGTACTAAAGATAAGGGTAAAATAGACTCAATTAATGCTGACCATTCTATAAAACACCAATTATCATCATATAAGTAATCCTCAATTCCTATATCAAGAGCTTCTTGTAAAGTTTCTAAACGGTATAAATCAATATGATGAACTGCTTTTTGCTTCGTATCATGATAAGTATTAATAATAGCAAAGGTAGGACTATTTACAGTATCTTGAATATTTAATAATCGCCCTATTGCTTTGACTAGTGTTGTTTTTCCTGCCCCTATTTCTCCAGTTAAAGTCACCTTCTTAGTGTTTCCACAAAAATCCAATAATGCTTTTGCAACCTTCGGTAATTCGTCTAAGGCTTGTATATTAAAAACCTGCTTCATTGTTAATTTATCCAATTACTATAAAATCACAGAAGGCACAACCTTTATTAAGCTGTGCCTTCTGCAAAATTACAATTAAATCTTTAGATTCAATTATCCATTTTATCGGATAATCGTTACCGTACCCGTTTCTGTTTGCTCACTATTTTCACAGCGATAAACAATCTTATAAATAAAAACTCCTGGATTTACTGCTGTACCATTGTAAGTACCATCCCATGCTGCGAAAGGGTCGTTCGTCGTAAAGACTCGATTACCCCAGCGATCATAAATATCAAATGATGTTAACTGAGCAATAACTTGAGGATTACTGATTAGAAATTCATCATTAAGTAAATCGCCATTTGGTGTAAATGCCTTAGGTAAAAAGAGTTGATTACAATCTAGTTCCGAAGGATCAATTACGTCAATATGAAGCGTATCAGAAGTTACACACCCATCAGAATCTGTGAATGTCAAGGTATAAGTTCCTGAAGTGTCTGGTGTAATAGTAGTTGCACCACTATCCGGTTCTGCCACATCATCAGCAGGAGTCCAACTAAATGAAGTGGCACAAGTACTCGTCGTAAATGTTTCAATAGAGTTTCCCTCAAAAACAATCGTATCTCTAGTTCCTATCATATCAGGGCTAAAATACATATCGTCAATATCTTCTTGAGGATAAGCCAAGTTATAGACCCGAACCTCATCTATCAGTCCTCTAAATCGGGCAATCGTACTACCTATGCAAGGGCTGTTTCCAAAGGTTAATTCTGTGTTATCATTTAAGTCAATCACACTATTTGATGTCACTTGTTGTTTTAATTCACCATTAATGTATAAGGACAATAATTGATTATCTCGCGTTAAGGCTACATGGTGCCAGCAAGCATTATCAGAATTTCCAGATATGAAAGCATTATCTTGACCCGCCTCTATCAACTCTGCACCAATAAAACTTAAAGAATGAATGTACTCTAAATTGAGCATCGTATTATTGTTACAGTTTAGTCGTTTAGAAAAAAGGTCTTGTGCTAAGCCTCCAGCAGATAACCCCTTGAAATAAAAACTTAACGTAAAATCTCCTGTAGTGAAGACATTATTAATAACACCTGTAAAAGTGATATAATCATCAATACCATCTAAACGCAAAGCATTACCTGCTACACCACATTCGCAAGTTGGATTACCAGAAACATTTCCAGTAGAACCATTACCCGTATCATCTGTGGCATCACAATTATCAAAAGAATAATACGCAATTAATCCTGTAGTGGGTTGTGCAAAACTTACACTAACAGCAAGTACAGATAAAAGCATCAAAATTGAAAATCGCATCATTATGAATGACTCTATTTTTTTACAAATTTGCAATAACCTATTAATAACCTTAAAAGTTTAACACTTATTGTGAGAGAGGTATAAGGTATAATCCTGATAGCTATCGGGAGAGGTGTAAGGTAATTTACGAAACTAGAGTAACGATTTCACGTTCCCTATTACACCTTACACCTTACACCTTACACCTTACACCTTACACCTTACACCTTAC
>CAYLSF010000987.1:0-3295 GCA_964385675.1 uncultured Saprospiraceae bacterium | reverse complement strand
ATTATATGATCCATTAATTCCTACATGGAAAAAAGCATTAATTATAGCTAGTCCATTCATTGTAATTATGATTATTATGTTAATCATTAAATTACTTAGAAAAGAAAAGTTTATTGGTACAGATATGCATCATTATGGTGGATTTAGAAAAAACTTAAAATCAACTAATCAAGAAAGATTAGCTGAATTACAAAAAATTCAAAAAGGTTATTTACCTGGTAAAGATGATGAAGTAATGGAAAATTTCCAAAACTCTATTGAAATTTATCATCCTGATAAATATTCAGTAAAACCTGATTATCACAGAAAAGTTCAAATTATCGGAAGTAATCCAAATCCAGTTGAAAGTTTAGAAACACCAGAATTTATGATCCCAAAATCTTATAACACAGAATTCAAATATGAAAATGTTATGGAAGTTGGTGATAATGAAATCGAAGCATCTAAATTAAGAGCAGTTGAAAGTACATTTAAAATTGTTGAACAAAACAAATATTACAAAGATTTATTAAGATCAAAATGTAGAGCAGGAAACAGATCAGATTATAAAAATTGTGGATGTAGTGCACCAAAATTTGGTGAACATTAAAAACAAGATTTTATCTTATTTTTGATACCATAATACATAAGTATGAATCCAAAACTTACAAATGCCCAACCATATCGGGATCTATTTTTAAAATCCTTAAAAGTCATAATATATATTTACTTTTTAGATTTTTTCTTCAACTTCTTTATCAATTGTGCTTCTAAACTTAAATCGTCCGATTTCTTCTTTATCTTTCCATAATATGATGGAAAACGTGCGAATCCTATCTTCTCATCATAATCCCACGGTATCATCTCTTCCGTAAATTTAGCCACATACGGCATAAACTCAAACCTTTGCTTCGCACTTATCTGATGCTCAAATACATCTACTATTCCACAAGCAGCAGCACTGTTATTACAGAATTCTATTTTATTATCACGCATTTTTGGATAATTCTCCCACATAAAAATTGGTAGCATATTATTTTGATAATAGAATTCACTACGATCTACTTTTTTATTGAATGCATCTGAAAACATTTGATTATAATTTAACTTCTTTGTTAGTTTTAAATCTCCATCTGTCAAGTTTAAATTTAACTGATTTAATGCTATCGCCTTATTATATTGCGTTGTCGATATCAGATTATCCACAATTTTCTTTTCTAAATTGTATTTTTTGGATAACCATTCGCTCCATTCTTCTAATTTGAAGGCATAATTAGTTGCTCGAATATCGTTTTTCTTTTTGATATCATTTAAATCTTTATTAATTTCACTACATACTAATATTAATGGTCTCCCGTCTTTTATAAAAAAATTTACAAATTCTTTTAATTTTTTTCCTGATAATTCTTCCAAGTTATCTAACAATATAATTTGATTTTTATTAAAGAGGGTTTTACGGTAATGATTATATTTTTCATTTGGATCAATATTTAAAACTTTGAATTTACATAGGTTGGCCACATAATTAACAATTGTTGTTTTTCCACAACCACTTGGTCCAACTAATAACATTGGTTTCCCGTCATATTTTTTAATAACTTTTAATATTTTTGATTTAATTCTTTTTTCAATTATTAAATCAGAAGATTTCATTATCTTATATAAGGTAAATATTTCAATTTTTGTTTAACAACACAAGAAAAATATTCCAAATATTACAAATAATACGAAAAGTATTCCTACAACCATTATAATTCCAAGAGCAATATAATCACCAACTAATGTATCCCAAAATATATATTCTTGACATTTACCTTCAACACTATCACCGCTTGGTAAATCAACACAATCTGTTAATGTTATTTCTTTTATTTCTTCTAATTCATCACAATTACTATTATTATATAATTCATATTCAAAAGTTTCACCAAGACATTCTGTTAGTTTAAAACTACTTGTTGAATTTAATCCAAAAAAATCAATCATATCATTATTAAAATCTTCTTTGTTATTACATCTTCCTTTTTCAATATCAATTCTATCATATTCACCAAAACATATATAATTGAAATATACTTTGAGTTCTAAAACATATCCAGTATCGATATCAGCATCAAACTGAAAATTAAAAAAATCTTTAATAAAACTTGCTTTTGTAAAAGCAAAAAGTGTAGTTAAAAATAAAATTGTTTTCATATTTTTCACCATAGCTTTTTTCAATTTTTAATTAAAGATAACTCAAATATAAATCCTTATAAATGGCCGATTTAAACGAAGTATGGGGGGAAGGTACTTACACAAATGAAAATTTAACTCTTGAACAACAAATTGAAAAATATAAAAAACAAGAAGAAGACAATCAAAATAGATGTCCGGTATGTAATGAAAAAGAATATATAAAATGTAATTGTGTATTACAAGATAGTTGTTGTATAAATAATCATTGGTGGCATAATAAAAATGGAAATAAAAAATTAGGAAGAGGTCATACAGAATAAGTCCCCCGTAAAAATTTGTTTTTAAAAATAAAAATCACGTAGGCACAATTCTTGTTATACATTCTATGCTGTTCTGCGATCCAAACAGACTCTCCGTTTGGTTATCGGAACATGAAGTCTAGCCAGGTACGGTATATATCGTACTTTTTATAAGCCGGTGGATTTGCCGGCTTTTTTTTGTCTGTAAAAAAGACTACTGTTTTTGCCAAATCAAGAAGCGGTTATTCACCGGCATAGTGTGGTCTGCCAATAGCTGCAGCTGAGATTGTTCTGCTAAAGGCACTAAGTCATCCATATCACGTAAACCGCTTTCTGGGTCCCGTTGACGTAGGAATTGATCAAAGCGGGCGTTGCTTTCGCTAGTGTGTTGGCCTTGATAGTTAAAAGGGCCGTATAAACAAAATAATCCTTTTGTCGGTAATAATCGGCTCACACCATGGAACATACTCTCAACATCAGGCCAATGCATAATATGTGTCGTGTTCGCGCTAAAAACCGTATCAACATCGGTAACGGGCCAATTTGTTTGGTTTACATCTAACTCAAAAGGGCCATGTAAATTATCCGCAGGATGTTCTGCTAGCCACAACTGAATACCCGGTAAATGATCGGCTCTGTCTGTGGCGTACCAGTTTAAGTGGGCAAACTGTTGCGCAAAAAAAATAGCATGCTGGCCGGTACCACTGCCGATTTCTAGTACTGCCTTACTATCCATTAAGTAACGTTTTAATATTTCAAGAATCGGTTGTTTATTTTCTTCACTGGCTTCGGAAAAAGGTTTCATAGCGGCCTCAAGGTATTTTCGGGCCATTATAACC
>CAYLSF010000986.1:0-3303 GCA_964385675.1 uncultured Saprospiraceae bacterium | reverse complement strand
AGGAGTACGAGAAGACAATATGATACAGGTTTCTAGACAAGATAATGGTATTGGAATAGCCGATAAATTTTTAGAAAAAATATTTATGATTTTCCAACGATTACATGCACATCATGAATATTCTGGTACAGGGGTTGGTTTAGCTATTTGCAAACGAATTGTAGAACGACATGGTGGAAAAATATGGGCTGAATCAGAAGAGGGAATCGGCACTACCATTTATTTTACACTACCTTATGTGGAAGAAGAGGCTCTAGTCGCATCTGTTTAGATTGCATTCTAACGATTATCTATCTACTCCTTTTTGTTATCAAAAAGTTATTTTTTAAGTTATTACTTGCAATCCTGCTTTCCCATTACTATCTTGACTTACAATTATTTAGATTTACTACTAGCAATATTAAGCCACTACAACAACTACACTTAATTACTTATGAGAACTTTAAAGCCACTCCTTCTTTTACTCTGTTATTTAGCAAATTTCACCGCTGCTGCTCAAAAAGTAGGTTTACTAGATAAACCTGTTGTAGAGAAAATTGATAAACTCATCAATATATATTTAGACTATGGAGAGTTTAATGGAAATATACTAGTTGCAAAAAATAATAAAATCATTTATAATAGGGCTTATGGACAAGCCAACATGGAATGGAATATTCCTAATGAACAAAAAACCAAATTTAGAATTGCCTCTTTAACCAAACAATTTACAGCAGCTTTAATATTAAAACTCGTACAAGAAAAAAAACTCAAACTTAAAGACAAAATCTCGGATCATCTCCCCTACTATCGTAGAGATATTGGTAAAAAAGTAACCATCCATCATCTATTGACACATTCTTCGGGAATTCCTAACTATACCACTCTATCAAAATTCCATGAAGGCATTAGTAAAAGCTATATCCCTGTAAAAGTGATGATTACAGAGTTTTGTAGTGAAGATTTAGAATTTGAACCAGGCGAAAAATTCGTTTTCAATAATTCAGGTTATTTTATATTAGGAGCTATTATTGAAGCGGTGACTGAAAAATCTTTTGCAACGGTACTTCACGAAAAAATCATTGAACCACTTCATCTTAACGATACGGGATATGATAATCAGAATGAAATACTCCCCAAAAGAGCATCGGGTTACCAGCGAATTGGACTACAATATTTTAAAGCACCTTATGTAGATATGTCTATTTCTTACGCTGCAGGTGCCATGTATTCTACTGTTGATGATTTATATAAATGGAATCAAGCCTTAGATAATCCAAAATTTTTACCTAAGAAATTCAAAAAACTAATGTTTACACCACAAGTATTAAATTATGGGTATGGTTGGGTAATAGAACAGCGGAAGAAAAATTTACAAAAAGGGAGTACCACAGTAGCTTTTCATAGTGGTGTGCTTCAAGGATTTAACGCCTACATCATGCGTATGGAACAAGAAGGACACACTATTATATTGTTAAATAATACAGGTAATGTACCGATAGAAAGTATCGGAGATAATATTAGGGCAATTCTATATGACTTACCGTTTGATTTACCCAAACAAGGACTTATCCGCCCCTTATTAAATATCATACAAGAATCTAATGTACAAACAGCTATCAAATATTATAAACGCCTGAAGAAAGAAAAGAGAGAGGCTTATATCTTTAATGAAGGGCAACTCAATACTTTAGGATATGAGTTATTGAGGTTAAATCAGATAAAAGAAGCCATTGCTATCTTAAAACTCAATGTAGAGGAGTACCCTGATGCCTTCAATACTTATGATAGTTTAGCAGAAGCCTATCTCGCTAATGATGATAAAAAATCAGCTATTCTCAATTATAAACAGTCTTTATTACTCAATCCAGATAATTTTAATGCTAAGATTATGCTGGAAAAGCTGGATTAGTCCCGATAGCTATCGGGATGAGAATTAAAGTAATACTTTAAAAGCGTTAGTGTAAGACTGTTCTACAAAGTTTGGTAAATATTCTAGTTGAGATAATGACATTTTTTGCACTAGCTTAATAAATAATTGATTTTCAATTAGATTAGTATATTCTTCGTGAGTTAAATCAGATACCAATTTATAATGATTGTCATCTAAAGCATGATGCCATTCCTCATTTTCTGCACTAATGTAAATAGGGATTTGTTTTAAATATTCATATTGCAGTACCAATTTAGAACGATATAAGTCTAATTGTGCTCCTGATAAGTGTAAAATAGAAAGGCAATAATTTCCCCACCAAAAAAATGTTCTAAATGCAAAAATCTCATTGGATTTAAATAATCTTGGAAAATCCAACATGAGATAAGGTAATCCTTGATAATTCTCGCCTTTTGAAATTTTTCCCAATTGCGTATCCATATTTTCAGGGTATGGAAAATTTGAATGGACACTCGTAAGTTGAATCTGGCTTTTTGCTTGATTCAATAGTTGAATGACCTTTTGAGTAATAGATGCTTTGTGGTAAAAAATAGAAGCATCTTCCAATAATTCTTGCTCTGCCTGTGTAAACATTTCAACTTTTAGCTTTATTAGTTAGGATTATTCCTAAAAAACGAATCGTCCAAAATGAGCTATTTTATCTCATTTTGAACGATTACAATATCTTTATTTATATTAATGTATTAATCCACTAAATGTTCTAAAGGATCATCCATAGGATTATCATCTCCTTTTAAGGCTCTGTAATAATTCGCATAACTTATTTGCATATAAGGCATTAACCAAAAGATACCAATACCTAATGTCAATATACATAACAACATCCATGGAATAAATCGAAGTCCTAATACAAAATAATCCCATTTGTGTCCATTCATCATATCCCAGCTTTTTCTCAATGCATCGGTTGCACCTATTTCAGGTTCATCAGCCATGATGAAAAAAGTCATACTTAATCCTAATGCAGCCATAATACCTGGAATAATGAAAAGAATTATACCAATAACTACGATTATTCCCATTAGAAGAACAGCCACTAACGCTTGAGCAAAATTCTTAAAACCATCAAAAATTTGACTGATTTCTACCTGTCCGCCTCTTGCAATATTTAAACTAAATATTGCAACCCCTAAGGCAAAAGGCCCACTAATGATTAGACTAGCAAAAGGAATAAATCCTACAGACCCTGCTATTAAAATGTAAACGAAAAATGCTAAAGCAGCACTGTGCCATTGTCCGCTAAGTGCTTCTCTGGCATCAGCCATAATTTCTCGGTGGTTAATTTTTAATGTCTCACTAATTACTGTCATGTGTGCGTATTTTAATGTTAAAAATGAGTATAAATAATTCTATGCAAAATAATCATTTCA
>CAYLSF010000985.1:0-3307 GCA_964385675.1 uncultured Saprospiraceae bacterium | reverse complement strand
CTTCTTGCAATTTTTTGGAGCTTTCAATAGCCGTTTTGCAACTGTAAGCAAATTTGATCACAATAGGATTCACCTTGATATCACTCATTCGTAAACGAGTTTTCAGATAAATACCTTCAAGCGAAGTGCAGCGACTTAATGCCACATAAGTCTGCCCAACCGCAAATGCTCCTCGCCCCATATCTATGGCAACTCTATCGAAGGTTAATCCTTGACTCTTGTGTATGGTAATAGCCCATGCCAATTTTAGCGGAAACTGAGTATAAGTTCCAATGACTTTTGAAGAAATCATTCCTTTCTCCGCATCCCATTGGTATTCTTTATTTTCCCAATCAATGGGTTCTACGGTTACAATATCCTTATTATCTAATTTTACTTTGATGTGTTCATTGGTCAATTGCCAAACTCGACCAATTGTACCATTCACCCAACGCTGTCGGTAGTCATTCCGAACAAATACCACTTGAGCCCCTTCTTTCAGTTCCAACTCTTCGGGAACAGGTAATCTTTTACCCGTTCGTCCTTTCAAAAAATCACCATCTAGTTTTCCTCTAAATCTAAATAAGGGGGTAGTTAAATTGGCTAAACGGCTCGTATTAATCGCAGAAGCACTTGCATTTGTAGCACAAAGTGTAATAATATAACTATCAATAGGTGGGTCAAAATTTGGAGCATATCGCTTGTTTAATTCTTCCAACTCTCTATAATTAATATGTTTTGCTCGTACCTTATCCAATAATTTTAAAAAATGAACATCCTTTTGTCGATATACTTTCGTCAATCCCACGGGAATAACACTTAACTGATTAAAAATATGAGATTTAAAAAAGTAAGGACTATCGTATAAATGATCAATAATGTGTTGCTGATCTTTCGTAACAATTGGCGGCAATTGAAAAATATCTCCGATCATCAAAACTTGCTTACCTGCAAAAGGACGTTTGCGATCCTTTGGTTTGGCATTCTTTCGCAAGGCTTGATCTATACCATCCAATAAATCCGCCCGCACCATTGAAATTTCATCAATAATCACCAACTCTACTTCCTCTATTATTTTTCGTTTGTGTTTTGTTTCATCAGAGTTAAAGTAAGGTACATGTTTATCATTCGGTAATAACGGACGCAAAGGTAAACCAAAGAAACTATGGATGGTCATTCCATTTACATTCAAGGCGGCTATACCCGTAGGGGCGAGGACTATGAATTTCTTTTTGGTATGCTTGCAAATATATTTTAGAAAAGTGGACTTACCTGTACCTGCCCGACCTGTGAGAAAAACAGACTCTTGTGTCCGCTCAATTAGGTCAAGTGCAAATAAAAAAGCCGTATTTGAGGTGTCTAATTGCATGGTTTTAAGGTGATTGTAAGTTTTGTGTTTGTCAAAGATACGTATTTTGAGTTAAAATAATGAGATAGAATTGATTGGTTCAAATGTAAAAAGGTATAATTACCTTACCCCCCATAAAAAAACAGTCGCCCTAACAAGTAAGGCGACTGTATCAATTCACATAATTCTCAAAAAACATTACTCAATCTTTGTTATCTTTAACATATTGGTTCTGAGTCGTTTTTGTATCGGCATACTTCCTGTATTAATCACGACATCGCCAGATTCCAATAATTGTTTATCTTTTAATATTTGTTGTACATCATGTATAGTGTCATCCGTAGAAGCGTATTTATCATAATAGAATGCACGAATTCCCCACACTAAGTTAAGTATAGATAGCATCGTTTCATTTTGAGAGAAAATATAGATGCGAGAATTCGGACGGTTTGAAGCAATTTTAAATGCGGTATATCCTGAATTTGTCATACCAATTACTGCTCTAGCTCCAATTTCTCCGGCAATCTTACATGTATTATAACAAATAGCATCAGCGAGGAAACTTTCAATAGCGGGATTAGGCACTAATCCCTTATAATGCACTTCTTCTAATTTTTCCGCTTCTCTGATAATGTTGCTCATCGCTTGCACTACCTTTACAGGATGATTGCCCACAGAAGTCTCACCACTCAACATTACCGCATCTGTTCCATCAATTACCGCATTCGCCACATCGGTAACTTCCGCACGAGTAGGGCTAAAGTTTGTGATCATACTCTCCATCATCTGCGTTGCAACTATCACAGGACGAGCCTTCTGAATACAACGCTGAATAATGTCTTTTTGAACACGAGGTAATTTTTCAATCGGTACTTCTACGCCTAAATCCCCTCTAGCGACCATAATCGCATCCGAAGCGTCAATCACTGCGTCCAAATGACGTAGAGCCTCAGGTTTTTCGACCTTTGCTAGGATTTTTGCCTCATGTCCTTTTGCTTCCACTCGCTCTCTTAAATCTTCCATATCCGCCGCACTTCGTACAAAAGATAAGGCGATCCAATGAACAGGCTGTGTCAAGATAAAATCTAAGTCCACTAAATCTTTCGCTGTTAAACAAGGCAACGATATATCTGTATTTGGTAAATTCACCCCTTTTCTGGACTTCAAGATTCCACCAAATACAACTTTTAATTTAACCTCACTTTTCTTATCGGTCTCAACTACAACTAATTCCAACTTACCATCGTCAATTCTAACACGTTCGTTTACATTTACATCTCTCGCAAAATCCTTATAACTCATGTAAACCTTCTCCTTCGTACCAATACATTTTTCGTTAGTAAAGGTAATAATATCGCCTTCGCTAATTTCAACGCCTCCATTCTCCATTTCCCCAACTCTTAGCTTTGGACCTTGTAAATCAGCTAAAATACTTACATGATAGCGGTAAGTTTCATTGATATAACAAATATGCTTGATAACTTCTAAATGCTGATCATGAGTGCCATGAGAAAAATTTAGACGAAACACATCCACCCCTGCTCTAGCCATCTGCAAAAGTGTAGCATAATCACTTGAAGCAGGTCCTACTGTAGCGACAATCTTTGTTTTCTTAGTATTACTAAGATATGACATCTGTTGTTGGTTTTAGGTAGTAATTTGAATAATGAAATTCACAAAACCACAATAAAGTGTTAATTTGACACTAAGGTAAAAAATAATTTTCAATTTTCAAACCGTAAAACGGTGGATGGTATAACCTGCCTCTCGATAGCTATCGGGATGATACAGGGGTAAACAGCGGACGGTTTTTGGAGTAGAATGAAATCAAGATGCTTGCAAATAATTGATTATCAAATTAATAAAATTATATTTAAGTATTTTAAACTTCTATTTCTAAATAGATAATTAATAAAAGTTGATGTTAAAATTTATTTCGATTCTTAAAAAACTAGGTATGGCAGTATCATTAGTTAAATT
>CAYLSF010000984.1:0-3319 GCA_964385675.1 uncultured Saprospiraceae bacterium | reverse complement strand
TGCCGACGTAATGGAAGAAGCAGTAGGTAAGCTAATTCGCCAAAATTACAATAACGCCCTTCTCCAATGACCGTTTCGCCCCCTAAAATCGTTGCACCCGAATAAATCACCACATCATTACCAATCGTAGGATGTCGCTTTTGACTCGCCATTGATTTGTGTACACTCAATGCACCGAGCGTAACGCCTTGATAAATTTTCACATCATCGCCAATATCACAGGTAGCACCAATGACAATTCCGGTACCATGGTCAATACAAAATCGCCGTCCAATTGTCGCTTTTGGATGAATATCAATTCCTGTTTTAGAATGGGCATACTCTGTCAAAATACGAGGTAAATATGGAATTTTTAGGCGACACATTAAATTAGCAATTCGATAAATCGCTATGGCATAAAACCCAGGATACGAGCGAATAACTTGCTGATGATCTCGTGCAGCAGGATCACCTGCTAGTATCGCATGACTGTCTTCCACACATAACTCGTACACCGTTTCTATTTCATTAAAGAAAGCATCACAAGTTGTATTCATATCCAAAGTCGCTTGACAAGCTTTAGTCTGCTCAATCAACCGCTCAAAATCCAAACGCAATTGATTAAACGTCGTCACTACTTCTAATTGACTTCTCAGCCGCTTACCGTTTAGTTCTGGAAATAAAAACTGCAATAAATTGGTGATAAATTCCTCTACCTCAGACGTACCGGGTAGATGCTTTGGCACTTGATGTGCTAGTAATATTTTATTGGCTAATGATTGTTTCATATCGGTTGCCTGTTGCCAGTTACCCGTTGTTTGTTACACATATATTGGATAACAGACAACTGATAACTGGCAACGGTAATTATTTTATTTCTTCTCTTCCATCCCCCTGTAAAGCAAATCTACCTTTCGATAAATCATGGATTTTTTCTTGCTCTGCCCAGGGCCATCCGCCAAATTTTGTGCGTTGATAGTCATCAAAGGCTTCTTGAATTTCTCTACGTGTATTCATCACAAAAGGCCCGTATTGTGCGACAGGTTCGTTGATGGGTTTACCTTCTAAAATCAATAAATAACCTTCAGTCTTACCATTTTCAAAGGTAATAGCAGCATTTGATTTTAAATCAATTTTAAAATTAGGCTCTATCGTCCTACCCTCAATTTGCAGTGATTCCCCTTTGTAAAAATAAGCAGAACGCCTTGCCGAAGATAAGGTGGCAGGCAATGTCCATTTTGCATTAGCTTCCATTTTCACCGTAAATACACCAACTGCATTATCCTTATTCGCTGCCCAAGAATCAGGCGTTGGAGTAGGGGCTTTGGTTTCATTAATTTGTCCTGCGATGACATCAATAATGGTTTGATGTCCATGCTCATCTTTTAACGTCAATTTTGGAATGTCCTCATTCCATAACATTTTAAAATGAGGTTCTACCATTTTACTCTTCTTCGGTAGATTTAACCAAATTTGAAAAATCTCTAAAGGGTTTCCTTTATCTGAATTGACCAATGGAAACATTTCAGAATGTTGTACGCCTTTTCCAGCCGTCATCCATTGCACGTCTCCTTCCATAAATCGCCCTGCTGCACCTAAAGAATCGGAATGATCCACTACCCCTTCTTTATTAATCGTAATCGTTTCAAAACCTCGATGTGGATGATAAGGAAAGCCCGGTACTTCACTACCATGATACATTCTCCATCCATCTTTAATGGTAAAATCTTGACCGATTTGACGCCCTCTCAATTGAGTAGGCACTACCCCACCCTTTCCATTTCCAGCAGGATATTCATCTCTGTGGTAGGCACAAAATAAAAACGGATCTTGCGTTTGCCATGGAAACCGCAACGGCTGTATGCTTATTATATTTTTACTCATAATTTTTCGATTTACATCATCATAACACTTTGTTGGGCAAATCGTTTTCGAGTAAATATTTGCTCTACTCCAACTGTCGTCAAAATGGAGTAATGATAAATTTAAACCCTTGATATCTTCTCTCTTCTCAATACTTTTTGTAAAATCGAGCTTAGGATTACTCCAAATTAGAAACTGCTGTAAAGGGAGCGTGTATAAAAACATAAGAAGTCGTATATTGCTTTCCTCAATATGAATTGGTATTTAAATCGTTCATCATATCGCATATAAACATAAAATAGGGAGATGGCATTTTCTAAGTCAGAGACTTTTCGAGTTAATCATATTTTAGGAATTGGTATCAATGACTACGAGCATTGTAGCCAACTCAATAATGCCGTAAAAGATGTAGAAGATTTTGTTAAAATTGTTACAACACATTTTGAATTTAACTTAGAGGATTTCCCCCCCCTTTTTAATAAAAATGCAACAAGAACCAAGATTTTAAATACCCTTGAAAAATATGCAGAAGAACTCACGGAATATGATAACTTAATCATTTACTATTCGGGGCATGGTGCGTTCAAACCAAAGCTCAAAAACGGATATTGGATTCCTGTAGAAGGACGCCCCCGACAGCATAGCGATTACATCTCCAATTCAGATATAAAAGATCACTTAGCAGCCATTAACGCACATCATATTTTTTTGATTTCGGATGCCTGCTTTTCTAGTAAACTCATTATACCAAAGAATGGACGAAATGAAATCCACCGCTATGATAAATACTCTTCAAGATGGTGCTTGACTTCAGGTAGAGGTATTGTACCTGATGGTAAACCTAATACCAATAGTCCTTTTGCCTTAAACTTACAGATGCATTTAAGGCGTGCGGTAGCTGAAAAAAGAAATTTGGGGGTACAGCGATTATGTGCGGATGTCATGGAAACTTTTCTGACAGAAGATGGCTATAATGAACCAAATGGAGCACCGTTACGCATAGGCAAACATAAAGGAGGACAGTTTATTTTTACACTAGAAGAAGAAGAAACCGATGAACCTTATGATAGACCAATAAATATTACAACTGACAGCCCCTCTAAGATAGAAGAGACTAGAAATGAGAATTGGAAAAATAACAATATTCCCAAACAAAGAGGTAGTAAATTTATAGAAAAGATTAAGCAGTATAAATGGCTATCAATTATATCAGTAGGAATAGTAATTATAATTATAATATGGCATTTAATGTCACCTAATATTCAAATCGAATCATCGGTTACCCGTAAATTGAAAGATTTCAAACCTCCTGACATGAAATTTTTGGAAGGAGGTATCTATCAGCCTAATGACAATAAAGCATTAAAAGACACATTAGAAAGTTTTAGTATTGGACGGTATGAAGTCACTAATCAAGAGTATCTAATTTTTTTAAATGATAAAAAAATTACTAAAGATTTTATTGCCTTAAATAGAA
>CAYLSF010000983.1:0-3321 GCA_964385675.1 uncultured Saprospiraceae bacterium | reverse complement strand
GAAAATTGATTATGAGAATATAGAAATAACCAATATCGAGCTTAAAGAAAAATTGAAGACTCAGTTAATACAAATAAATTCATTTTATGATGAAATAAGAACTAAAAAACAACAAGTCAAAACCCAACAACAACAATTACATAACCAACGTCAAAAACTAAAACCCCGCCTAATAGAGGAAATTAATGCCTTTGTTCAAAACCAAAAAGGACAATGGACAATGCTTCAATGGTTAGATTTTAGAGATAATACGTATGCTAAACTATGTCAATTTGAAGAAAGAATATTTATAACAGAATTAGACATTGCCGTAGCTCAATATTTGAAACAAACCAATGGAATACCTAAAATCATCAATACTCCTGTAGGGAATTACATTTTTGTAAAAGGTGGAGTCTTTACTATGGGAAGTCCTAAGACAGAAAGTGGAAGACGTGATAACGAAACACAACATCAAGTCAAATTATCCGATTTTTATATTGGGCAAACACCGATTACACAAGAACAATGGACATGGGTAATGGGGAAAGATAATAATCCAAGCTATTTTAAAAATGATGAAAATAGTCCTTATTATCCTGTGGAACAAGTTTCGTGGGGTATGACACAAGAATATATTGAGCGACTTAATGAAAAAATAAAATTTGAGTATGAATTTAGATTACCAACCGAAGCAGAATGGGAATATGCAGCAAAAGGTGGGCAGCAATCTAAAGCATTTATATATTCGGGTGGAAATACATTATTTAATGTTGGGTGGTTTTATGAAAATAGTGGTCAGCGAAAAAAGGGAGAGGATGGAAAAATGACAATGACAAACCATAAAATACATCAGGTAGGGCGAAAAAAGGCTAATGAATTAGGTGTCTATGATATGAGTGGTAATGTCTTGGAATGGTGCAATGATTGGTATGATGGCACCTATTACGAAATCTGTAAAAAACAAGATACCGTCGAAAATCCAACAGGTCCAAATAGCGGAAATTCTCGTATTTTGCGTGGCGGCTCGTGGGCCAATAACGCCGTCAGCTGTCGCTCGGCTAATCGGCGCAGCAGCACGCCTGGCCTCAGGCATCGCACCTTTGGTTTTCGATTAGTTTTAGTTCCTTAGTTTAGGACGGTTAAAAAAATCCGAAGTGAGCTAAAAAATGTGAGTGGTGCGGATGGAATGGAGTTGAAGGCATAGCGGAGCGAAGTATTATTAGTATAAGGTATCGGATGCTTCCTCAAGCCTTTGTGAGGGTAAACTCTTAGCACCTATATCTTTACAGAATGCATCCGATACCTAACTCTAATCTTAAAAACCTAAAATAAAGTCCCCGTCTTACTAGGCGGCACAACCCCAATATGCTTATACGCCTTTTCCGTCACTTCACGCCCTCGTGCGGTACGCTGAATATAGCCTTCCATAATTAAAAACGGCTCATGTACTTCTTCAATCGTTCCACTTTCTTCCCCTACGGCCGTCGCTAATGTCCGAATCCCTACAGGCCCACCTTTAAACTTATGAATAATGGTCGAAAGAATCCGATTATCCATTTCGTCCAGTCCGCTTTCATCTACATTTAGGGCAGATAAACCAAATTTTGAAATTTCTAAATCAATTGTACCATTCCCTTTGATTTGAGCAAAATCTCTTACCCGTCTTAATAAAGCATTCGCAATACGAGGGGTGCCTCGACTTCTTCTAGCAATTTCTGCCGCCCCATCTTCTGTAATCGGCACATTCATAATCCCTGCCGACCGTTTAATGATATTACAAAGCGTTGGCACATCATAATAATCTAGCAAACATGTAATCCCAAATCTAGCCCGCATCGGTGCCGTCAAAAGTCCCATTCGAGTCGTTGCCCCAACTAAGGTAAAGGGTTCAATCGTAATTTGAATACTTCGAGCATTTGGACCACTATCAATCATAATATCAATCCGATAGTCTTCCATAGCAGAATAGAGGTATTCTTCTACAACGGTATTTAATCGGTGAATTTCATCAATGAATAGTACATCCCCGGGCTCTAAATTAGTCAATAGTCCTGCTAAATCCCCAGGCTTTTCCAATACTGGCCCCGAAGTCATTTTAACTTCTGCTTCGAGTTCGTTGGCGATAATATGCGAAAGCGTTGTTTTCCCCAACCCAGGAGGGCCATGCAGTAACACATGATCAAGGGCTTCTTCTCGAAGTTTTGCTGCTTCGATAAATATTTTGAGGTTACCCACTATCTTAGGTTGCCCAGAAAAATCTTTCAAGAGTTTCGGACGCAACGCTTTATCTATATTTTGTTCCTCAGGCGTCTGTTGATCACCTGTGGCATCTAAATTCGGATTTTGACTCATTTCTTTTAGTGATTAGTATCCCGATAGCCTTGTCTGCCGACAGCTCATGTTTACATGTAAATTAGGAATGATAGTAAAATAAATATACATTCTTGACTGCCCCTTATAACATAACAAAGTATATAAAAAATAATTAATTTTTTTAAAACTTCTAGTCAAAGACCACCCTTTATACATATTCTCAAATCGTTCTAATGTATAAATCAATATTTTAGGTATTTGACTTTTCTATCCTTTCCTCTCAATCAAATAATTATTCAAGTTGTCTAAACTAATTGACGCAGACCAGTTTCTCATAAATTACTATTACATATTATTCTAAAACATTGATGTTTATAATGATATTCACTCATATTTTGCAACACAAGAACTGTTTTGCCTTTCACCTTTTCCTTTTAGTTTCATTATAACACCTCTAATTAAGTTTGCTTTACTACTCTTTCATTATTCATGAACAGATAACAAACTTGCTGTTCTTTCCACGCTGGAAGGTTTGGTGAATAATCGCTTACTCCCTGTTTGAATTGATGTAAAACCCTCTTCTATCTGTTTCGCTCAGTTTTCTAACTGTTTATCTCGAATTTATCCAATATAGCTATTCATCTTATTTTAGCTATATCTTAATTTTTCAATAAATTTATGTCGCTATTTTTCAATGTCACAACTTATGAGTAAACGTAAACTGCCGGCAAAGGTTGGTTCAAAATTATCACTGAGCGTAATATTCTGGATTATATTGATATAAACCAGAAATACCAATCTTTATAGTAGATTCTGTTGCTAAAATAGAAGTGAAGTCAACACACTGCAAATGTTCTGAAAATAGGATATGATCATTTGGACTTTGTACCATCGGTGAGCGGATAATTCGACTATCTTTTAGATTACTCCTATTCTTTAACTCTAACATTTCAGCAGAATGACTTGTTACATTGTAGTCTCCTAATGCAATGTAAGGAGCATTACTCTTTGCTATAAAATCTCCAA
>CAYLSF010000982.1:0-3328 GCA_964385675.1 uncultured Saprospiraceae bacterium | reverse complement strand
ATTGATAAATTCGGTTTTTCAATGAATTAAACTACATCATCTCGCTGCCACACCCATGATTTCATTTGATTACGTAGAATGATTCATTATTCCTTTTCGTAGGGCTTCGTAAACTCCACCCTACGCTATTGATTTTCGCCCTTTCAGGGCTTTTAAGATCGTTTTTTTCCTTAACTACACTGCTATGCGGTGAACGGTCGGCAACTTTGTTGCCTTGACTTAAATTTTAATAATTGCAAAGCAATTTCCTATTCAATCGTCAAGTGAAGCGTAACGAAACGACCGTCAACCGTCAACCGAAAAAAAGCCAAACCCGAAGGTTTAGCTTTTTAAATCATTCTCATTAAATATAGTTTTTTAGATATATGATGGACATGCTCTCACAGCATGGAAAAGTAGGGAAAGGTCATTGTTATTGCATTAATTTCTTCGTTACTATTGTTGTTATTTATATGTATTTTTAGTTGATTGTGAATCTTGATAATTATTAGTAGTTTTCTTTATTTGTCAATGGTTGTATTTGCGTGTTTGTACTTATAAGTACGAAAAAATAGAGCCAAACGTTCAGTAAAAATGGGTGTATTGAGTCAGCATGGCATTTGACTCAATTAACGCGTGAACTGATTGATTCAATGTATTCATTTTAATCAATACAAGTACAAGATAAACAAGCCTCTTGTGTCTCAAAACCATATTGACTACACCCAGAATATCCAATTAATTCACATTTTCCAGAAGCTTCTACATAAAACCAACGCTCAAAATAAGCTTGACAAAGTTCATTGTTCGGTGGGGTTTCTTGGCAAATAGGCGAAAAAGTCCCCGATACACAATCATCGTCATCGCAGCTCGTAAAACCGATTAATAGAAGGAATATTACTAATTTTAGATATTTCATAGTTACCATTTATTACAAACACGATAATCTTACAATACAGTTGGGTTAAGTAGGAATTTAGGTTCTTTGAAAAATCTCGTGGAAATTAGTCAACAGGTGAGTAATAGGCTATGATTAACGCCCAATACGTTAAAATTTCGATAATTTGTGGTAACTCACCTGGTGACAATCACGTCTTTTGTCAGAGAACTAAAATTTAAAGAGCGAAGATGAGAAAATCATCTTCGCTCTAATTCTAATAGATTATCCAACATCAGGTATCCAGCAATCAGTTAAACATAAGCCCTTCTATCGCTTTTTTCCATATAATTCATAAAAGCTTGATTCACTACTTTATTACCACCTGGTGTAGGATACTCACCAGAGAAATACCAATCTCCATTGTTATTTGGACAAGCTGTACGTAATCCTTCTATAGATTGATAAATAACTTGTACCTCAGGTTCGATATCTACAGGCGTAATAATCTTAGCAATCTGTGCAGAAATTTCCTCTTGTGTATATTGATCATACAAGAAGGCCACTTCATTTTTGATTTCTTCTTTCGGTAACTCTTTTTGTGCTAAACAACGTTCATACGCTGCCCCTAATAACTCTTCTTTACCATCTCTTTCTAACAATTCTACCAAAGCTCTAAAGGCAACAAATTCCTTCATCCTCGACATATCAATACCATAACAGTCAGGATAACGAATTTGAGGTGCAGAAGAAACAATGATAATTTTCTTAGGCTTTAATCTTGCTACGATGCTGATAATACTTTGGCGAAGTGTTGTTCCTCTCACGATAGAGTCATCAATTAACACAAGCGTATCCACATGATTTTTGACAATTCCATAAGTTACATCATACACATGCGAGACTAATTCATCCCGAGAAGAATCTTCTGTAATAAAGGTTCGCAGTTTCACATCCTTGATGACGATTTTTTCTACTCTAGGTCGCACATTCATAATGCGATCTATTTTTTCTGGATCCAAATCATCTTTTAATGCTATGATTTGCTCTTTCTTGATTTCATTCAATCGGTTTTCCACACCTTCTATCATACCATAAAAAGAGACTTCAGCAGTATTCGGTACAAAAGAGAAAACAGTATTCTCAAAATCGTAATTAACTGCCATCAATACTCTATCTACCAATTGCTCTCCCAATCGCTTACGCTCCTTATAAATATCTCTATCTGATCCTCTTGAGAAATAAATACGCTCAAAGGAACAAGCCGCCCGCTTTAATGGATTAATAAATGGCTTAATACTTGTCCGACCATCTGTTTTAATCACTAAGGCATGCCCAGGGTCAAGTTCTTTAACCTTTGAAATATGTACATTAAACGCTGTTTGAATCACAGGTCGCTCAGAAGCCGCTACCACTACCTCATCATCTTCATAATAAAATGCAGGACGAATCCCCGCAGGATCACGCATAACAAAAGCATCCCCATGTCCAAGCAAGCCTGATAAAGCATAGCCCCCATCAAACTTCTTAGCCGAGCGATTTATAATACGATGAACATTCAACGACTCAATGATTTGATCCGTAATGTCCATATTATCTTCATAATCATCCTTGTGCCATTTGAATAGTCGCTGTACTTCCTCATCTAAGAAATGCCCCATTTTTTCCAAAATAGTAACGGTATCAGATAATTCTTTTGGATGTTGCCCTAATTCTACCAAATGCCCAAATAATTCTCCAACATTAGTCAAGTTAAAATTACCTGCTAAAAGAAGGGTACGAGTTTTCCAATTACTTTGACGCAACACGGGATGACACATTTCTAAATTATTTCTCCCATGTGTACCATATCTGAGGTGTCCTAGTATCAACTCCCCCGTGTAGGGTATATTAGCTTTAAGCCATGCAGGATCATGAATTTGCTCAGGCGTCAACCCTTCAAAATGACCATGTATTTGCTCAAAAATATCCTTGATAGGCTGTGCTGCATTGCTTCTTTTTCTGCTGATATATCTTTTTCCTGGTGCAGTATCCAGTTTTATAGTCGCTACACCAACACCATCTTGCCCTCTATTTCTTTGCTTTTGCAACATGATGTATAGTTTATTTAAACCATACAATGCTGTTCCATATTTTTCATAATAATACTCCAATGGCTTCTTTAATCGAATTAAAGCAAAACCACACTCATGTTTAATCTGATCACTCATTTTAATTGTATAAAATCGAAGCACATAGTAATTTGGAAATCATAAAACAAGTACATCATTTTCAAATTATTATGTCAATATTAATAAAAGATAGACTTTTGTAAAGGGAAGTTAGGCTTGTATATAAACACTTAGAATAGTACAAATTTACAATTTTTTAACCTGTTTATAACATATAAACAATGAGTTCGTGCAAAGTTTACATAAGATTTAAAATCATGATAATAAAAATTGGTTTTGTTTAAATCTGAATTAAGGAATG
>CAYLSF010000981.1:0-3333 GCA_964385675.1 uncultured Saprospiraceae bacterium | reverse complement strand
GCTGATAAATATAATGAGTCAGATGAATTGAAATACTATGTTGTGAAGGATAAGGAAAATCATCATTATCAATTATTAATGATGGGGTTTTTAAATCGTCGATTTATATATAATTGTTTATTTTATTTTAATATAATAGAGGGAAAAGTGTGGCTTCAAGTAAATGAAACAGATATTTTAATAGCAGATGAACTAATTCAATATGGGGTATTGAGAGGTGATATTGTTCTTGGATTTCATGAACCGCATTTACGAAAATATACTGGCTTTGCTGAAGCATAAAATGAGGTGTAAGATTTAGGCCCGAAACCTTTTGGGGTTAAACCTTATACCCAAATTTCACAAAATGAAGATTAGGGAAATTATAGGAAGTTTGATTTTGGTGTTGGGCTTTGTTACCATAGTTTCCGCACAAAATAAAATTGCATTTACGGCTGCTGCTGACGCAAAGCAGGTCGTAGAGGGTGGTTATTTTCAAGTTGTATTCAAACTCTTAAATGCGGATGGTGTACAGTTTAGACCACCAAAATTCAGGAATTTTAAAGTGGTAGGAGGTCCAATGCAAGGCTCTCAGATCACCTATGTAAATGGTCGAATGACGCAAAGTCAATCTTACACCTATGAATTAAGGGCATCAAAAGCTGGAAAATTTACGATAGGATCGGCTAGTATAAAGGCAAATGGAAAGTTATTGAAAAGTAAGCCGATTGTACTCGAAGTCGTAAAGGGAAACACTAAAACAACAGCAAAAGGTGGAAATGAAGTTGAACCTGATGTATATGTTCAATTTGATTTAAATACAGAAGAAGCTTATGTCGGGCAGCAAATAACAGCGGATTTAAAACTATATACTACTGTAGGTATTAGTAATTATAGCGTAACCCAACATCCTGAATTTAAAGGCTTTTTTGCGAAAGAATTGGATTATTTCAATAGCGAGGCGGTTCGAGAAGTGATAGAGGGAAGACAATATACAACTAAGATTGTAAAACGGTTTGTCTTATTTCCACAAAAACAAGGTTTATTGACTATCGAACCCGCACAAATCATTGTAGAAATAGGTGGTAGTGATGATCCTTTTTCCGTTTTTTCAAGACCAGGTAGAAGAAGCCGATTGGATTCAGAACCTACTGATTTAAACGTAAAAGCTTTACCTACTCCCCCAGTGGAATTCTCTGGTGCTATTGGTCAATATGAAGTAGAAACGTATGTGAATAAAGATGCTTTGACTACAGATGAATCTATTACGTTACAAATTAAGATAACAGGAAATGGTGACGAAAAGCGGATACAGCCTCCTAAGTTAGATATTTCGGAAACTGACTTTGAATTGTATGATCCTAAAGCGAATGCTTCTACCTATGAGGAGGATGGATTATTGGTGTCTCAAAAGCTATTCAATTATTTAATAGTTCCTAAGAAAGCTGGACAATATGCTTTAGCACCTAGTTTTACTTATTTTGATCCCGATAGTAATAAGTATGTCATTGCCAAACCAAATGTGTATAATGTATCCGTAGGTCGGGGAAGTGGAAAGACCAATAATTCAAGTCAAGATTTTACAGGTTCTTCGGAAAGAGATATTCGGTTTATTAAGTCATCTGCGTCATTAAGTCAGCAAAGTAGTTCTTACTTTACGACGATGTGGTTTTGGGGTTTATTTTTACTGCCTTTGTTAGCTTTGGGAGGAACTTATGTTTATAAGCAAATTCAAATCAAAAAAGGGAATATCGATCCTGTTTTACTCAAGCAGCAAAAAGCCGATAAAATTGCTCAAAAACGCTTAAAACAAGCTAATATTCATTTGAAAGCGGGAGAAAGCAAAGCGTTTTATGATGAAATTGCTCAAACCCTATGGGGGTATATAAGTGATAAATTGACGATTCCAACTTCTGAATTATCTAAGGAAAATGTGAAGAGTCAATTGTTAAAAATTGGTGTGGCAGAAGAGACGATTGAGCAGTTTATCAATCTATTAAATACATGTGATATGGCATTATTTGCAGGAATGGATAATGCTGCTTCAATGGATAGTACTTATCAAAGTGCTAAAACAATTATTACAGATATTGAGAAAGGGAGTTAGAGATTAGGAGGAATCCATATCAAAAAGAAAACAATGAGAGTAGTTTTAAATATACTGTTTTGTACATTTTTCTTGGTTCTCAGCTTTTATGCGAAAGCGGATAATGGTTCAGATATGTTCATTAAGGCAAATGAATTATACAGTGCGGAAGATTATACCGCTGCGATTGAAGCCTACAATAATATCTTAGAAACAGGACACGAATCTGCTGCCTTACATTACAATCTGGGGAATGCTTATTATAAATTTAATCAATTAGGAGAAGCCATTCTACATTATGAAAAAGCGGCTTTATTATCGCCTTATGATGAGGACATTCAATTTAACTTAAAAATAGCTAGACAACATACTATAGATAATATTTCGGAAATTAAGCCTTTTTTCTTAGCAAGATGGTGGGCAGGATTAAGAGATAGTTTTTCGTCAAATACATGGTGCATCATTGGTGTTTCATTATTTTGGATAGGTATAGGTGGATTGATTTTTTGGTTGATAGGACAAACTAGAACCCTAAAGAAGCAAGGCTTTTTAGCAGGCATAAGTGCCGTAGTGTTGAGTTTGTTTATTTTAACCATAGCTTGGCAAAAGTCAGAAATTGAATCGGATAGTGGGTTTGCAATTATTTTTAAAGAACAAGTTGCGTTGAAAAATGCTCCTGATAATGCAAGTGGCGATATTTTGACCTTACATGAAGGGACAAAAGTGGAGTTATTGGATAAAATAGGGGAGTGGTATAAAGTTCGGTTGATGAATGGAGAACAGGGGTGGATGGAAGTTGATGTAGTGGAAAAAATTTGATAAGCTTTGTATCAAATAATTATGATCTAATTACTATCTACTGTTTTTGTAATACAAGTTTGCCCTGCTGTTATCGTATTAATTCGTCGATTTTGAGGTTGAAATTTAAACTTAGCACAACGTTCTGTGGGGGCTAAACAGCGTTCATTGTTACAAGTCATATACTCCCAATTAAACTTAATAGTAGCAACTTCTGCTAGATTCTTAATTTTGATACTTTGTTTAAAAATGACTTTTTCTTTAAATTTATGAACTACAATATTAAATATTTTATCCTGACCGACCATTGGTGTAGTCATACTTTTTAGAGGATTAGATACCGTTAGGTTTTGAGTATTTTCGACTTTAGCACTAAAAGGAGTCGGACCATTAGGAGACTGTACTTCACCAAAAATATACCATGAAGAATCAATGAAGAACTGTGAAAAAGAAGCGTTACAAAAACAGGC
>CAYLSF010000980.1:0-3334 GCA_964385675.1 uncultured Saprospiraceae bacterium | reverse complement strand
GTGTCTTCTCCGATCCCGATAGCTATCGGGACTGTGTCCCATCACTCATTCAATATCTTCTTTTTGGTTTTTATATTTAAAGTCGCATTATTCACGATCATAAAATTTCCCTTAAAGAAATCTTGCATATCCAAATCAATAGCAATTTCAGTCGTTTCCTTAGTTGGATTCGTTTTATCCCAAAATATCCGTTTAATCGTTGTTTTAGATGATTTCAAACAAAGCAAGATGATTGTTGGAATATTAAAGAGTTGTTGCAATTTTTGCTTTAAAAAATTAGTTGGCACTTGAATAGCTTGACTCATCTGAAAAGAAGCAGAATTTGGGAGCTGCTTGAGAGAGACTGAAATTTTATGGAATAATCTAACAACTAATAATTTATTTGGCATGGTCTAATGCTTTCAAAAAGGGGATGAACCTAAATTTTGTTTTCGATAGGCAATATATATAATATCCAATGGAAACTCAAATTTTTGATTGTAGAAATATGATTGTTATGATGATTGATAAATTACTTAGAGAATTTCCGAAATTTGCAGTAATCGGTCACCAATCTCTATCAAAGAAAATCCACATCAATAGAATAAGGATAGTTAATCAAAAAGTTAATCGCTCGTTCGATGTCAAAATCTTCATATAAAATCCGATAAATCATATCTGTAATCGGAGCAGAGATATTATAGTATTGAGCAACTTCTCTAATAATTTTAGTGGTACTGACGCCTTCCGCTATTTCTTCCATATCCGCTATAATTTCGGAAAGGGTTTCGCCTTGAGCAAGTCTATACCCGACTTTATAATTTCGACTTTTTTGACTAGAAGCGGTAGCGACCAAATCACCGATACCCGCTACTCCTAAAAATGGATCAACTTGTGTTCCTAAAGCCTTACCAAAGTGAATCATTTCTGCCAAGCCTTTAGTCATTAATACCCCCCAAAGGTTATACCCTAAATTCAAACCACCTAAAATGCCCGCAGCTAAGGAAATGATATTTTTTAAAGCTCCTGCTAACTCTGCCCCTACAATATCCGAAGTGGTATAGACTTTAAATCTTTTGCCCTTCAATACAGTTTTACCCGCTTTTTTGACTTCATCAAATCGACTTGCAATTACAGTAGCTGTAGGTTGCCCTTCCATGATTTCTTTGGAAAGATTAGGACCCGATAAACATCCAATTCTGAGGACGTTGGTTTCTTGCATGATGACCTCGCTCATGGTGTGAATGTGCTTTCTCCCTGCTAGTCCTTTTAGGTCTTTAAGATATTCGCTATCCAGTCCTTTAGTACCATGAATCAATAAATGATAGGGTTTGAGATAGGGGGAAAACTCCTGCATCAAAGTCCTAAAGTTTTTAGCCGGTACAATTGGGAATATCAAAGTACATTTTGCAGCAATTTCCTCCAAACTTTGGGTCGCATAAACATTATGAGGAATTTGGACACCTTTATGAAATTTATCCGTATTGATAGCAGCTAAAATATTGGGGCGTCGAGTATAAATCAAGACTTCCTCTACATTATTGGATAACAATAAACTAATCGTTGTTCCAAAAGAACCCGAACCAATAATCCCTACTTTTTGATATGGATGTTTCAAACTATGCGATTTTTAATGATTTTTTGCAAAGTAAGAAATTTTTTATTGGGTTGTGTGGTTATTCCCTCCATGATATGATGAAGGATATGTAATTTTAGTCTGATTTTTATTAGAGGTCAGATCATCCCGATAGCTATCGGGATTGTCAGAAAATAGAAGTTAGACTATCCTTTTAAAAAATATTATGATTCGTTATTTGCAATAAGAACGTTAAAAATCTGACATCTGACAATGAAATGATCTGTCTTCTGACTTCTCTATAAAAAAATTAAACACAGTGGAAATTCAACTACCCGAATTAAGTTTAGTCGCCCTAATTGGAGCATCAAGTAGTGGTAAAAGCACTTTTGCCAAGCAGCATTTTAAGCCGACAGAAGTGATTTCTTCGGATTATTGTAGAGCGATGGTATCTGATGATGAAAATGATCAGTCGGCTACGACGGATGCCTTTGATCTATTGTATTATATGGTGAATAAGCGATTGAAGCGGATGAATCTAACCGTTATAGATGCTACAAATGTACAAGATCATGCTCGTCAAAAAGTAATTGAAACAGCAAGGAAACAACACGTTTTGCCTGTGGCGATTGTGTTTAACTTACCCACTAAAATATTACAAGAGCGACATGCGGAGCGAGCAGATAGGAATTTTAGTGGAGGAGTGATTAAAAATCAAAATTTTCAATTACGAAAAAGTTTGGGTAAACTCAAAAAGGAGGGCTTTCGCCGAATTTATATTTTAAACTCCGAGGAAGATGTCAAAAATGTATCTATCGTTCGCACAAAGATGTGGAATGATAAAAAAGACGTAACAGGTACTTTTGATATTATTGGAGATATTCATGGTTGTTATGAAGAGTTGTTGGAGTTGTTAGAAAAATTAAACTATCAAATTACCAAAGAGCAAACAGACGATAATTACGGTTATACTATCACGCATCCTGAAGGTCGAAAAGTGATTTTTGTAGGAGATATTGGAGATAGAGGTCCCAATAGTCCAGAAGCCTTTCGGATTGTGATGAGTATGGTTAAAACAAAACAAGCCTACTGTGTACGAGGAAATCATGATGATAAATTATTTAGAAAATTATCGGGTCGAAATGTCTCTTTAACGCATGGATTGGATAAGACCGTAGCAGATTTAGAAAAAGAACCAGAGGAGTTTCGAGTAGCTGTTCGTGAGTTTTTGAAGCGACTGGTGAGTCATTATGTGTTTGATGGTGGAAATTTGGTGGTAGCTCACGCAGGTTTACGAGAAAAATATCACGGCAGAGCATCAGGTGAAATTCGCTCTTTAGCCATGTATGGAGAGACGACAGGAGAAAGAACACCAGAAGGTTTTCCTGTCCGCATCAATTGGGGGGCAGAATATGAAGGTCGAGCCATGGTCGTATATGGACACACGGTTGTTTCAGAACCTCGATGGCAAAATAATACCATTGATATTGACACAGGTTGTTGTTTTGGAAATAAATTAACCGCTTTACGCTATCCTGAACGTCAATTGGTGAGTGTAGAGGCAAAGCAAACCTACAAAGATTATGGTAAGCCTTTAGAACCTTTGGTCGGTTATGCTGCTGAAAAGGATGATGGTTTATTGCACTTAAAAGATGTGATTGACTTACGCAGAACAGAAACCCGATTGATGGGGTCAGTCGGATGGCGAGAACCTAATGCGATTGCCGCACTAGAAACAATGAGTCGATTTGCTGCTGATCCTCGATGGTTGATTTATTT
>CAYLSF010000979.1:2199-3337 GCA_964385675.1 uncultured Saprospiraceae bacterium | reverse complement strand
TTTAAGTATTTGAATAACATTTTCGCTTTTTACTCCTGAATAAAACTTATTTATTAATAAAGTTCTACTCTATCCCTTCATTGCCATTTGTTCTATTCACTCCTCTCTATTCTCCAAATATCGTTTAGAAGCCACGATAAACTGATGTAATTTTTGTTTTAACAACTCAGGCGATAAATATTGAGTAATATATTCTGCTACCCGAATCGTACTCTTATCAAGTTGCAAAAGTTCTACCTGCTCCCTATTCCCTTCAGCACAAAGCAGCAATCCGATAGGAGGTTCATCATAAGGTTTCATTTCATTCTTTTCCAACCATCGGAGATAGAGTTCCATCTGCCCTTTATAACTCGCTTCAAACTTCCCTAGCTTTAAGTCAATAGCAACCAATCGCCTCAACTTGCGATGATAAAACAACAAATCCAGTTTATAATCATTTCCATCAATAATCATTCGCTTTTGTCGCTCTAGAAAAGCAAAGCCTCGTCCCAATTCTAAAATGAATTATTCAATCTCTTTGAGTATAGCCTGTTCTAAATGCTTTTCCTGATACACATCTTTCAAACCTAAAAATCCAAAATATAAGGATTGCGGAAAACCAAATCAGGTGTCAGTTTATCTTCTTCTTTCAGGGCTTGTAACTCTAGTTTTGCCAGTGCTTCAGGTTTTTGAGAGATAGCTGTTCGTTCAAATAACATCGATTTTATCTTCTTCCGAAGCGTACGGACATTCCATCTTTCTATACGGCACATTTGAGCATAAAATTCTCTTGCTAGTTCATTTTTAATCGTAATGAGTGCCACAAAATGAGAGTAACTCAATTGTCGTGACAGCGTCACGACAATCTGTATATCTTCAAAAATAGTTGTAAACTGCACTATTCGCCGCAAATTCTTTTCCTGAAAACTATTCCCACCATACTTCTCTATCAATCGTTTAGACAAGCCTTTCACAACTTGCTTTCCATAAGTCGCCCGTTCTCCCTTTAGTATTTCGTCATGAATTTTCTTCCCAATATTCCAATACAGCATAGTCAGACTAGCATTAGCTACTTGACTAACTTGAGCACGAGCCTACTCAATCAATTCCTTCACCTCCAAAAAGAGAGTATCCTGATTATTCGTTACCTCGTTACGTA
>CAYLSF010000979.1:0-2189 GCA_964385675.1 uncultured Saprospiraceae bacterium | reverse complement strand
TTGTTTACTTTTGATTAGGAGTATATTATGATAAAACCGAACTAATCACACGATAAAGATATACTTTGCTTTTAAAATCATAGTGAATTGGTAAGATAGAAGTTAATAGCCGCTTTTAAAAGAAATCTATCTACACTACTTCCACCCAAGAACACCAAGCACATTCAAATAAAATCCCTAACAGACACCAAATACGCATTAAACGCTTGTAGTCACTCCAAATGGACGACTACCAATGGAGCAAAAGCGGGGTATGATTAAGTTTTTGGTTGATCCAATAATTTACGATTGGCAGTTAATATTCTAAAATCGTTAATTCCAAGGAGTCTAAAGTGATTTTAAAACTGCTCTATATTCCAACATAGTAGCTATAGACTCATTTATTAATTCTCACTTTTCAGTAAGCCTTCATTTCAAGTACTTATCCAACCCTAACTGCTTTTTTAATTCCTCAATCTTAGCTTTCTTTTGCTCAATGCGTTTTAAGGCTGCTTTGATGTTTTCAGTTGTATGCTGTTTTTCTATGGATATATCTTGATTCTTCATACCTACTTGTTTAAAATTTAATAATTTCAAATCAACTCATTTACAACGTTCAAATACTCCCGATACGCTTTAAATAGAGCCGCCAAATCCACAATATGCCTATCGTAAGAAAGAGTACCGCTTGGAGTAGTATTGACCAAACACTCCAACTAGGATACTAGATACAGTATTCCCAGAGGGTTTTACCATTGAAAAAGTAACTATGAAAACAGGTGAAATATACCAATGTCGAACTAAAAAGATAAGTGAGTTTTTGCTTACATTATATTCATTATCAGGAGGTAATATATTAAAAGACTCACCCCTGTTAGAGGTGAGTCCCATTGTGTACCTCGGGCGGGAATCGAACCCGCACTTCCGAAGAAACTGGATTTTGAATCCAGCGCGTCTACCAATTCCGCCACCGAGGCATAGATGGTAACTTTGAATTGGGTTGCAAATTTAATGCAATTTTTGAAATATCAAATATTGTAAAGTGAATTTATAAAAAAAATGAAGATTGAAAAGTTCCATAACTTGTACGAATTATTATAAGTATCAAGATACAATCGAAAAGAATCTTTGTAAATTGGCGATCTAACTATTTATAAAATCAAAAAATTAGATTATGACTGCTGTACATGCTTATGCTGCTCATGAAGTGAAAGGAGAATTAAAGCCTTTTGAATTTACCTTGCCAGAGATTCAACCCGATCAAGTAGATGTAGAAGTGATGTATTGTGGGGTTTGCCATAGTGATTTGAGTATGTTGGATAATGATTGGCGTATTTCTCGCTATCCTTTTGTGCCAGGGCATGAGGCTGTAGGAAAAGTAGTTGCTAGAGGGAGTCAAGTTAAGCATCTGAAAATTGGTCAGATTGTAGGGGTAGGATGGACGGCAAGTTCTTGTTTGACGTGTTATGACTGCATGAGTGGCAATCATAATTTATGTAATCATGCACAACCTACAATTGTGGGGCGTTATGGTGGATTTGCGGATAGGGTGCGGGTGCAAGCGGCTTGGGCAGTTCCTATTCCAGAAGGAGTAGATATTTCAAAAGCAGGGCCTTTGTTTTGTGGTGGAATTACGGTTTTTAACCCAATTGTTCAACATAATATCAGTCCACTGGCAAAAGTCGGTGTGATAGGTATCGGTGGATTAGGACACATGGCTTTACGATTTTTAAAAGCATGGGGTTGTGAAGTGACGGCGTTTTCAACAAGTCCAGAAAAAGAAGAAGAGGCTAGGGCATTGGGTGCACATCACTTTGTAGCAACACGAGATAAAGATGCGTTGAAGAAATTACGCAACAAGTTTGATATGATACTGGATACCGTAAGTGCCAAATTACCATGGGATGCTTACATCAAAACACTTGCTCCAAAAGGTGTTTTTCATATTGTCGGTGTAACGGGAGAGGTGACAGCTCGTGCAGGTAATTTAATGGGTAAACAACGTTCTATTTCCGCTTCTCCTACAGGTAGCCCACATGTTGTAAAAGATATGATGGATTTTGTAGCACGTCATCAAATAGAACCGATGGTTGAATTTTTTGATATGAAAGATGTGAATGAAGCGATGGAAAAATTGAGAAATGGAAAGCCGAGGTATCGAATTGTTTTGAAACGATAAATCAGGAAATCCCAAATTCCAAATTCCAAAT
>CAYLSF010000978.1:0-3338 GCA_964385675.1 uncultured Saprospiraceae bacterium | reverse complement strand
GAAAGTGAATTTGCAGTACCTGATGAAGCCCGTATTCATAAAATATTTCTAGCCGATAAAAGAGGTAGAACCGCTACGCTGATAAGAAAAGATAGAACCGATTGGGAATATGTCAATAAGGATGGTGCAGCTTTTTTAGCCCGTACTAATGCGATGACCAATCTTTTAAAAGCCATCACTAAAGTAAGCGTTCGTTATAAAGTGCCTGAGGCGAATATGGATATGGCTATTAAAAACCTCAGTACAGATGGTATTAAAGTAGAGGTGTATGACAAAGATAACAACAGACTAAAAACCTACTATGTAGGAGGTCCTTCAAACGATCAACAAGGGACGTATATGATTATGGACAATGTCGATCAGCCTTATGTAACCCATTTAGGGATGTGGGAAGGTGTACTGACGGCTCGCTATATGCTGGAAGAAGAAGATTGGCGAGATAGATCGGTTTTTAATTTTAAAGAAAAAGATATTCAGTCGGTATCTATCGAATATCCTCGTCAAAAAAATAACTCGTTCAAATTAACTCGCTCAGGGAGTGAATTTGAGGTTGTTCCATTTTATCCTTCTACAACCGTAATTAATAAACCTGTTGTACAGGGTAAAGTAAAAGCCTATCTCTACAATTATGAAAAAATGATGGCTGAGGCATTTGAAAACAACAATCCTAACAAAGCCGAGATTGTACAGCGTTTACCGTTTTGCAATATTATACTAGAATTGACAAATGGTGATGTCAAAAAGGTTAGTCTAATTCCAGTGATAGAAGAAGTAGAAGGGGCTAAAACGGGTGGTGTTGTGCGTCCAAAGGTTGAGCGATTTTTTGCCCTTATCAATGAAGGAGAAGATATGATGTTGGTTCAAAATTTAGTATTTTACAAGCTATTTTTAGGATATGATCACTTTTTTTAGATTTTAATATGCTAAGTATCAGACACCTTTAAGGTGTCTGATACTTTAGGTATAAAAAACAAAACTCCTTATGACACTCAATTTGAATCGCCTATTTATAATTAGCGTTAGCCTTATTTTTTTATCCTTCATTATCCCCAAATCCCCCTGGGGCTTTTTCGCTCATAAGCGTATCAATCGGTTAGCCATATTTACACTTCCCCCTGAAATGATTCCATTTTATAAATATCACTTGGAGTATGTTACAGAACATGCTGTCGATCCAGATAAACGACGGTATTTAGCTCGATTAGAAGCTTATCGACATTATATTGATGTGGATCATTGGGATGTGTATCCTTTTGATAAGATGCCTCGAAAATGGTCAGATGCTTTGGCAAAATATACCGAAGTGTATGTCATAACGGACACTAATGATACCCTTCAACTTTTTGGAGAAACGGTCAGTGTTAGAGTCGAGCAGGATTGGATTGTAAAAAGTCCAGATATTTACTCCTTGACGAATCAAGATTCTTTAATGTTGAGTTATTACGACTATAAGGGGTTTATCATCAATAGCATTCTATCTCAATATTATAAGGAAAATTGGTTGCTTGAAGTGGATTCGATTCTTCCACTTTTTGATAGCATTCCAGTAAATCAAAACCTCAAAGGTGCTTATGCTAAAGATAAACTTACGCCTTATGGTATTTTGCCCTGGAATTTAGAACAGGTGCAACGTCGACTCCAAAAAGCATTTGAAACAAAAGACTTGAATCGAATACTGAGACACTCTGCAGATTTAGGACATTACATTGGAGATGCTCATGTACCTTTACATACTACAGAAAATTATAATGGTCAATTGACCAATCAAGTTGGGATTCATGCGTTTTGGGAAAGTCGATTACCTGAATTGTTTGCCGATGAGACCTATGATTACTTTGTAGGCAAGGCAGATTATATTGATAATCCAAATGCCTATTATTGGCAAATTGTATTGGATAGCCATGTTTTGTTGGATAGCGTATTAGCCATTGAAAAAGAATTAAAAAACACTTTATCCGATGATCAACTCTATTGTTTTGAAAATAAGGGTCAAGCCATGATTCGCACTGAATGTTTTGAGTTTGCAGATATCTATCATCAGCGATTAGATGGTATGGTAGAAAGCAGAATGCGAGCAGCTATTAAAGCGGTGGGGGATGCGTGGTACACCGCATGGGTAGATGCGGGGCAACCTAATTTAAATGAATTTTTAGTGGACTATGAACCTACGATTGTAGAACAAAAAGAGCGTAAAACACTAGAAAATCAACTAAAAACCGGTAAGGCACTTGGTCGAAAACACGAATGATTCTATCCAAAATGTTAAAAAGTAGGGACTAATAATTGATTAAAAGTGTAATATGATGTTAATTTGTATCAAATTAAGGTAATTCTATAAATGTAAGGCTAAATCTTTCGGGAATTCTAAACCTCCGATGTTTCTAAAACATCGGAGGTTTAATCATAACCTTACAAATATAGCACTACCCAAATTAAATATATCATTAGCAATAATTTAAGGAACAGCAATCACTGTAAATGAAAGAAAGAACGCTTATATCATCATGGCGAAAAAGATTATTTATCATCATTTTTGGTACAAATACCTCTGCAGGTAGAACCTTTGATGTAGCTTTAATGATTTTCATTCTAGCAAGTGTCCTTGCTGTGATGTTAGAAAGCGTAGAGCATATTGAAAAAGATTATGGCGCTGTACTCAACGTTCTAGAATGGGTATTTACAGTTTTCTTTACCATTGAATATATCTTACGGTTGTGGGTGGTCAAAAAGCCAATGATATACGCCAAAAGTTTCTTTGGTATCATTGATTTATTATCCATCCTTCCATCTTATATTGCCTTATTTTTGGTGGGGACACAAGCAGAATATTTAATGGTGATTCGTGCCTTGAGATTGCTTCGGATTTTTAGAATCTTTAAGTTGGCTCACTTCTTTCACGAAAGCAAACAACTAGCCAACGCCCTAAAAGCAAGTTTACCAAAGATTACCGTTTTCTTCACATTTGTCATGTTATTAGTGACCATTTTAGGTTCTACGATGTATCTAATTGAAGCCGAAGTGAATGATGGATTTACGAGTATTCCCCGAGGGGTTTACTGGGCTATTGTTACGTTAACGACGGTTGGATATGGTGATATTGCACCTATAACTCCTTTAGGACAAGCCATTGCTGCTTTTGTAATGATTTTGGGATATTCCGTTATTGCTGTTCCTACTGGAATAGTTTCTGTGGAAATAGCAAGGCAAGATCATGACGCAACTCAAGATAGAGCCTGTGAAGGGTGCGGCTTAGAGGAACATGATGATGATGCGAAGTATTGTAAACGTTGTGGTCATCAACTCTAACCTCCTGTATTTAAGTTTATCTCCTATAAATT
>CAYLSF010000977.1:446-3345 GCA_964385675.1 uncultured Saprospiraceae bacterium | reverse complement strand
TTATGTGAATTTTCTTTTGCTCCTTGACGCTAATCCGATAGCTATCGGGATGATACAAAAACTCCTTAACTAATTGTCCATTAACGTTAAAAATCTGAATTATTTCATTTACTGCATTTTTTGCTTCTATATTGAAATAATCTGTCGTAGGATTGGGAAATATTTTAATATCGAAAGTCGAATACCGATAGCTATCGGTACGAAAGTCAATTGTCAAAATATTGGTGTATTCATATTTTCCATCAAAATCTACCTGTTTTAAGCGATAATAGTTTTCGCCTGTAACAGGACTTTTATGTAAGAAGTCATAAAACTGTACATCAGTGGTTGTTTCATTTCCTTGCACTTCTCCTATTTTAATAAAATCAACGCCGTTGGTACTCCATTCCACATTGAAGTGGGAATTATTGATTTCTGTGGCGGTTTGCCATTCTAATAAAACGTTTTCATTTTGTTGTTCGCCGTAGAAATAGAGTAGCTCAACGGGTAGATTAGAACCATTGGATTTTGCTCCAAATGGCGAGAAAGATGTGATGTTCGTTGCTTCTCGATATTTGTGATCGCTACTGTAGGTATTGTCATCTGTAGCATTGGTCGGCGAGCCTAAGTCTTGCCACTGTCCGCTAGTGTAGTGTGTGATTTGAGACGTGGAGGGGTCAAATCCTGTACCAGCGTGTGATGGTCTCCAGATTAATCGCATAGAAACATCTGAGCCGCTTGCGTTTTCTTCTTCAATAAACCAAGTTCTAGGAATCACGCCTTGTGTAATTGCATTGCCAGATAGTCCATTTTGTAAAATCTGATCTACCACCCGAATACTAAAATTATCAACTACGCCCTCATTTTTTAACCGAGCAGGATTGAATGTAGAATGCCCTACAGGAAATATTGTCCAATTATTGCCAACTTGATGGATTAACGTACCCGTACCATTGGTTTGAATATATCGTACTGGACTAATGCCTGAAAAAGTAGCGGCACTTCCCATAGTCAAATCAAAATTACCCAAAGCGATCTTTCCGTTTGTGAGTATTAGTTGATTACTAACCGTAATATTTTGTCCAAGACTAGCATTATTTGCATTTTTATTGACTTTCAAATTAAAAAAGGTAGTAGCGGACGAGCCACTAATCTGTGCTTGTACATCATTTCCATTTCCAGTTATAATGACCGTCGCACTACCCGATTGAAAAGTACTATTGTTCAGAAAATTTGTGTTTTGTAATATGATGTTATCATCCGTATTCACCCAATGCCCACCGTTGATAATGAGGTTGGTTTGAGCGTTTGTTAAGTATGAAGTAGTAAGTATGAGGTATAAAGTGATAATTTTAAATTTCATTCTTGTAATTTTTTGTGTTAAGCGTGCTTAATTTATGGTTTATTGGTTGACCTATGTTTATGATTATCTGTGTATTAATTTCAAACGTATTTAAAAAACAGCAAATTCTTATACAGAAATATCAAGGGTGTTTTTGAACCACAAAAGGCACAATAGAACACAAAAGATATTTCACAAAAGCAATTTTGATTAAAGTTTTAATGTCTTTTGTGCCTTTTGTGGTTCAAATAAGAAATTGCTGTTTAAAAAAAAACTAATATCTCATAAATCATTGACTAACAGATAAGTAACTAGACAGATAATAGCTAGAGGTTACTCCCAAGCCATCCAATCCAGTTTCAAATCTTGCCCCCAATGACCACCAGGACTATCTACCCTGTAAATATTAACGACTACTTGAGTAGTACTGATGGATCTGATTGATGCGACAAAAACATCATTGTAGGGGCCGTTACCAGTACTTTGTCCAATTGGCGTAACATTAATTCTGGGTATAGAAGAAAAGGCATTAGCAAAGGTAATCGTAACCGTTTTTACACCTCCTGCAGCGTGACTGCCGACCGTCTTTTGACCATGTTGAACTTGATTGATGTCTGTTCCGCTTCCTATTTGTAGTGATTGAGTTTCCGTTTTACCATTTACATCTAGTTTGGCAGAAGGCGAACCTATTCCAATTCCAACATTTCCATCGCCTCTTAGTGTCATTACCGTTGTAGTCCCATTGTGTGTATCATTTGACACTTTAAATAACATTTTTTGGTCATCAGAATCGCTACTTAAATTTCCTGCAAAAACATTTTCAATTTTAGATAATCGCTCAAAACCATTTCCTCTAGACTCATCCAAAAAAGTCAATATCGGGTCAGTGGCACTTAATGTAACTTCTCCATTATTATCAATCTGAATACCTTCATTATCTCCATCATTAGAAATCCAATTTCCGTCAAGGTCGATATTTTGCATAGCAGTGTGATTTCCTAAATCATCTGCTGCATTGATAGTTGTCCAAGTAAGCGTACCATTACCATTTGTTTTTAAAAATTGCCCATTTGTTCCGTCGGATGTTGGGAAAGAATAGGCATTATTAATATTCAATTCGCCATTAACACGAAGTAAATCATTATCGAACTCTCCATAAATCAAAGGTGAAGATGACGGTGAGTTCTCAATATATAATTTATTGTTTCCTAATAAGTCTAAAGCACCCGCCCCATAACCAATAAACACATTATTGTTTCCTTTATTCCCTTCGCCAGCAGTACTACCTATAAAGGTATTTTCTTTTCCTAAAGTATTATTATGACCTGCTGAATTTCCGATAAAGGTATTTCCATCTCCTGAAATACTATACCTACCTGCCCAATTTCCGATATAAGTATTATATGTTCCTGTTGTATTTAAACTTCCAGCCGCATCACCCATGTAAACATTATGACTTCCAGTTATATTTCCAAATCCAGCAGCTTGACCTATAAAAGTATTATACGAGCCTGTAGTAGTTGATCTTCCTGCATCATAACCAAAAAATGAATTTTGTTGTATAACGCTATTTCCTAA
>CAYLSF010000977.1:0-420 GCA_964385675.1 uncultured Saprospiraceae bacterium | reverse complement strand
AAATTTAAACCTGCATTTTCACCAACAATAGTATTCGATTTACCATCTATTATTTCTAATCGGGTTTGACCATTTGTATTTTTCGATAAACGTAAACCTTCTGTTCCGTTTATATCAAATCGAATAATATCTTCATCGGCACTTTCTTCTACTTGTATTTTAGTGTCATTATCTGAATCTTGAATGATGAGCGTATTTGCATTATCATAAACCGATAAATCTACTGTTGTTCCATCATTCGTTAGACCCAATATATGGTTAGCCAATTCTAAACTTTGGATTTCGTTTGTAATGTCATTATCTCCTTCGGACAAATCCATTCCTTCAACTTCACCAGTAAGAGGATTATATATTAACTGTTTAGGCTCTGTAGAACCCAATTGTATTACCTCCAGATTATTGTCAAAAGTATTGATATAG
>CAYLSF010000976.1:0-3350 GCA_964385675.1 uncultured Saprospiraceae bacterium | reverse complement strand
AATAGTGGTTAGTGATTAGTAGAAATGTTATGATGATTTTGGTTGTATTTTTCATGATTGATTTTTTTTGTGAGTAACTGAGAATATATATTCTCAGTTACGTTGATACTTTTACTGATTAACTAAACTACTCCGTCAAGCTTGTAGAGGTTAGTTCCGACTTACTATTTTCCAGTACTTCCAAGCGAATGAGCGCACTTTCTAAAGCAGCTTCATATTTGGCAAGTAAATCTTTCTGAGCAGCATTCTCATTTTCTAAAGTTTCTACTTTTTGCGAAAGCTCTTGAGTAGCTTTGACTACAAATTCTGCATAGCGTAAGCCAAAGTAGTCTGTATCATTTCCATCTTGCGGTTTATCCACACCACTAAAGTCGAAGCCTGTATTTTGAGCAGCTTGATTGACTTCTTGTGCGATGAAGCCAGTGTATCGGATTTGATTTTTTGATAGCAAGGCACTATCTAAATCGGTTGGAATAGACTGCCCTTTGTGTTCCATAATTTTTTTACTATCAAAATGATAAGTCACAGGACGAAGTTGGTTGATGAAGTCTAAGCCAACGACATTTTCTTCAACATCGGTTTTGAAGCGACCATCAGAAGTAGCAGTCCAGTTCACAGAACCGCCGATAGAAGTAATGGCTGAGTTTCCGATTTGGACTTCATTGGCAGTCGTAACAGAGGTTTGATAGCCGATAGCAATGGCATTTGAGGCAGAGACGGAACTGTGGCGACCAATCGCAATACCGTTCGTACCGCTTCCAGAAGAAGACCTACCTAACACTACTACACCGTCAGCAGCTACAGAAGCATAAGCTCCTAAAAAGACAGTATTACTAATTCTTGTATTAGTACTCCAAACAGCACCTGCACCATGAACAAAATCAGCTAATGCTCCAAAGCCTACATTATTACTGCCTTCACGATTTGTCCAACCCGTTTTATATCCAAGATAAGTGTTAAAATTAGCTTCATTTGAACCATTCGTTCTATTATTATCCCAACCTGCTAATGCTCCAACAAATGTATTGCATTTAGCATGTTGATTATTAGTACCCGAGGCGTATCCTAAAAATGTATTGTAGGAACAACTTTCACCATCTGCTCCTGAGCCTGCTCCAACATAAGTATTATAATTACCACTAACATTATCGTATCCTGCACTAATATTATGGCTTCCTAAAGAATCACTGGTGAGACTTTCACCTCCTATAAATACATTATGACTTCCTGTTGTATTATCAAACCCTGTCTCTTCGCCTAAAAATACATTATGACTTCCTGCTGTATTTTTGTTTCCTGTTCTAAGACCGATAAATAGATTATCATCTCCAGTAGTATTTTTTAAGCCACTATAATGACCAATAAATAGATTATCATTACCCGTTTTATTTGAATATCCTGCTTGGTCCCCAATAAATATATTTTCTAAACCTTCATTATGATACCCTGCATATCCTCCTATAAAAATATTACTTACTGTACTATATACTGAGCCTAATGATGTTGTACCTGTCTTATTAGAAAAATAACCTGCATTTGTTCCTATAAAAATTTGTCTGCCAATATTATTATGAGAATAACCTGCTTGGTGCCCTATCATTATTTTATCACTATTTATCGTTGTATTGTATCCTGCATTTGCACCGATAAATACACTTTTTGAACCCGTATTCGTTAATCGTCCTGCATTCACGCCAATAGCTACTATTGAATCGCCCGTAGTAATACTACCACCTGCATTGGTGCCGAGCTTGGTGTTTTCTACCTGAGCATTGACTACCATTGGTAAAATGAATACAATAAGGACAACTAAAATAGATTGATAAATTACGGATTGTTTCATGTCTTAGTTTTTTTTAAAAATTCTGCCCCTCCGAATTGTCATCTAAAATGCAATGGAAGGGCAGCTTCAATTTTTTATAAATCTTTATTTTAAATGACAAGACAAAGATGTAAGATTCCAATTTTCGAGAATGGACATCTACTTTCAAAAATGGACATGTCTTTTTTTAGTGTTGATTGTCAGGTTGTTAGGTGAGGGTTTTTATTAGGTTTTATTGTGTTGACTATTGTGCTATGAATATTTCTGATTTAATTGTCATTTCTATAACTTTAAACTCTAATTCCAGTATCTAATAAATCAAAGTCAGTACGATGAAAAAGATAGTATTGCTATATTGTTATTTATCCTTTTGCTTACTTCATGCACAAACTCCTATACCCGATTTGGGTGAAGTGTTTAGAGATGATGTTGTACCTCGTATTGATATTGTTATACCGAATACTTCGCTTAATCAAATCTTAGATCCCAATAATATCTGGAGCGATCAAGAACATAGTGCGGATTTTATTTTCAATAATGGAAGTGTACAGGATACAGTGGCGAATATTGGTTTTCGACTGCGAGGTAATACTTCTCGAAATGCTAATAAAAAATCCTTTAAGGTCTCCTTTAATACCTTTGAAAGTGGTCGAAAATATGAAGGATTAGAAAAACTCAATTTGAATGGAGAGCATAACGATCCTGCGATTATTCGTTCTAAATTATGTTGGGATTTATTGCGAAAAATAGGTGTTCCAGCTCCTAGAGCAAATCATGTAGAATTATATATCAACAATGTGTATTACGGTTTATATATCAATGTGGAACATATAGATGAGGAATTTATAGATTTACGATTTGGTAACAATGATGGTAATTTATACAAATGCTATTGGGGGGTAGATTTTAACTATATCAGTAACAATCCCAATAGTTATAAATTTACGGATAATGGAAGACGGGTCTATGAATTAAAGACTAATACCCTTGCGGATGATTATACCGATTTAGCTCATTTTATTGATGTTTTAAGTAATGAACCTATCGCTACCTTACCTTGTGCATTAGAGGAAATATTTAATGTAGATGCCTATTTAAAAGTAATGGCATTTGATGTATTAACAGGGAATTGGGATGGTCCGATTTGGAATAAAAACAATTGTTATATCTATCAAAATACAGCCACTGGAAAATTTGAATATATCCCTTATGATTTGGATAATACTTTTGGGGTGAATTGGTTTTCTTGGATTGATTGGGGAATGCGGAATATGTATCAGTGGAGTTCGGATACAGAATCTCGACCTATTTATGAGCATATTTTAGCGGTGCCAGAATACAAAGATCGATATACGTATTATATGAATGAACTACTTCAAAACTTTTGGAATACCAATGCTTATTTTACTGAAATTGATCAAATTAAAACCTTAATTACACCTTCTGCTATTAATGATACCTATCGAACGTTGGATTATGGATTTGATATACAAGACTTCCATAACGCCTATATTCAATCAGTTAATTC
>CAYLSF010000975.1:0-3351 GCA_964385675.1 uncultured Saprospiraceae bacterium | reverse complement strand
CCTAACATTCTTCTTTTTTCTTCAAAATTATCCATTATTGTATATTACCATTCCTTTCCATATTTTCTATTTGTGCACGAGATAAACGCCAACCGCTAATAAATTTATTAGTTTTAATATCGACCATAACATTTAGATGAGTGTCTGGATTATAATAATGATAAACTGGCTTACCTCTATAGGTACCAAGACAGATTAAATTTTCATGCATATGTTTAATTAATGCCTTACGAAATAATTCTCTATTTACAGAGTTATAGTTACCAGTAACTCCAAACTGTGACGCGTGATCATTAAATTTTTTTTGAAGTTGCTTGTTAGTAAATTCACAATTTAGAGATTGATCAAAATATGAACCATTATTACCATTGTTCACTACCTGCTGATACTGCTAATCTTGATAAAATACCATGTGATCTCCCACATCTAGGTAACACTCGAGGTCTAGGAAAGACAGCGAAGCGCTCCAAAGAACCCCCGTTCTTATCTCCCTGTATCTTAAAAAAAGGAGAAAATAAATATGCATAAAAATACAAAGTATTGGTGTTTTACTTGGGTAACAACAGTAACCCAAAAAAAATTACCTAATGAAATCAAATTGAAAAAATTTTTAAATAATATAACAGAAATTTGTGTTTTTTAATTAGAATGTGGAAGTGTGAAAAATAAGAACCACTATCAAGGTGATTTTACCTTGTTGGGACCACGTGTTTCAAAAAAAGAGCTTTTAGAACGATTTCAAGAAATATTTAGTAATGTTAGTGGTTTAACATTAAGTAAAACATATGATTCAAAAGCAGCTATGAAATATGCGTCCAAAATTGATAGTAGAGTAAAAGGACCATTTTACGTAGGTCAAAAAGAAAACTATAGTGAAGAATATGCTAGTATGAATTTAAGGCAATGGCAAAAAGAACTTTTTGAATTTATTGTAACAAATAAAAATAATCCAATTATTCGTGAGCGTAAAATTATATGGGTTGAGGACAATAAAGGTGCTACGGGTAAGAGTCGTTTCCAAAAATGGCTTCGTCTAGGGCAAAGAGATATCATAGCACGTAAATTACCAGTTAGTAGTGTTGAGAGGCTTATATCTGCTGTTACAAAACTAACTCGAGAGCAAAAAGTAGATTTGTTAATGATAAATTTAACAAAAACAAAAGGTCAAAATCAATGTTTAGAATATATGTTTGCTGTGATCGAGGATATTAAAGACGTATTTATGGTGTATACGATGTACGGTAAGTATATTGAATCTATATTCGAGTCGCCATTAATAGTAGTGTTCACAAATGAAAAATTAGATGAACACATTTCAAAATTATCACTCGACAGATGGCTACGTCTTCATATAAATTATGATTATTCTATTGAATTTAGAAAAGATAATGGGGATGGTACAGTAACACCTTTAAGTTTAGATAAGTTGGACATAAAAAGATAGTGTAAATTTCATACTATCTTTTATAATTAATTTAACAATTTTCATAAATCTCAGTTACCAAACGAACTGCAGAACCAATTGTTACTGGGTTAGGAGCCACAATTGAAGCACCAATCGTCGCCACTACGGCAGTACAATGAAATGCTAACCGTACTGGAGGTGGAGCACAACAGTCGACTACTGTTAAAGTAACATTTTTTGTTATTATTAATGGATTTGTAGAGTTAGTTATATTTACTCCATTCTTGCTTAACTTTAAAGTTCGTCCACCTGGAAATAAATAAGTAGCTGCGCCTGTGATTATTTGATACATTCTAACCTCCAGTAATTAAAATTAATACTTCTGCTAATTTAGAATTTCGTAGTGGTGATAAACCAATTGCGACTCCGACTAAAATTGAAATAGTAGTTCTTGAAATCATAAATGATTATAGTTTATTAATATCGTAATTATAGTTCATAGAAAAATAATATGTCAAGTTATAAAAAAAAACGTTGCAATATTAAAATAGTTATAGTAAATTAAAACTAAGAAATTCTAATAATCATAAGTCTTACAAGACATTAGCTATGGCAAAACAAACATTACAAGATATTGACGCATCAGGGAAACGTGTACTTATGAGGGTAGACTTCAATGTACCCATAAAAGAGGGGGTTATAACTGATGATAATCGCATCGTACAGGCTCTTCCTTCAATCAAATATGTTATCAGTCAGGGTGGATTGGTAATCTTAACAAGCCATTTAGGCCGGCCGGCAGATGCTCCGGATCCAAATTTTTCACTTAAACCAGTTGCTGATCACCTTGGAACACTCCTGGATACTAAAGTTCATTTCGCAACTGATTGTATTGGGGAAGTAGCTGATAAGGTAATTGAAGCAGCGTCTTTTGGTGAAGTAGTTCTATTAGAAAATGTTCGATTCCATCCGGAAGAGAAAAAGAATAATCCGGAATTCAGCAAAGCTTTAGCAAAACATGCTGACATCTTCGTGAATGACGCATTTGGATCATCGCACAGAGCGCATGCTTCAGTTGCGGGCGTAACTGAGTTTGTTCAACCTTCTGTTTCAGGTTTTCTATTAGAAAAGGAGATCAAGTACTTAGAGGATAGTGTGAATAACCCTGTTAAGCCTTTTGTGGCTATCATGGGTGGTGCAAAAGTTTCTGATAAAATTGAAGTTATCGAGAATCTAATCTCCAAAGTAGATTCTATCATCATCGGTGGTGGGATGACCTACACTTTCTATGCAGCTAAAGGCTTACCCATTGGAAATTCTCTTTTAGAAGAGGACAAGATTGATCTAGCCAAGGAATTGATTCAGAAAGCTGTGGACGCTGGTGTAGAGTTATTGCTTCCGATCGACTCTGTAATCGCAACTGAATTCAATAATGACGCTGAGAACAAAGTAGTTGGCGAGCATGGCATCGCTGATGGTTGGATGGCACTTGATATAGGGCCAAAATCAGTAGGATTGTTTTCTGGTGTGATCCAGGAAGCCAAAACTGTAGTTTGGAATGGTCCAATGGGAGTTTTTGAAATGGATAATTTCGCGAAGGGAACATTTGCCGTTGCTGATGCTATGGCTGTTGCCACCGAAAATGGAGCCACAACAATTATTGGTGGTGGTGACTCAGCTGCTGCGATTAAGAAAGCGGGACTTAGCGAGAAAGTATCACACGTATCAACGGGTGGTGGAGCAAGTCTTGAGTATCTGGAAGGGAAAGTACTTCCTGGTGTTGCTGCTCTTACTGAAAAGTAGACATAAAAAAGGGTTAGTGTTCAACACTAACCCTTCTTCTTGCTAAACAAAGATTGCTCGATTAGTTGGTTGGGAACCAAACATAATCTCCATTACGGTCGATATAGCCGTAACGTTCAACTAATTCGTCCTCCACAAGGGTA
>CAYLSF010000974.1:0-3356 GCA_964385675.1 uncultured Saprospiraceae bacterium | reverse complement strand
AGATTGTTGATAAAGTAGATTCTAATATTGAAAAATTGAAAATAAAAGCTGAAAGAAGTGCAAAAGCTTCAGATAGTGAATCTATTTCTGGACAAGAAGCGCTGCAGATGCTTCATGCTCAAGGTATTATGGCAATTGAGTTAATAGGAAGAGAAACGGAACAAGCAATTTTAAAAGATTTATTGCAATCCAGTGAATCTGAATTTGTAGCAGTCTATGGACGACGTAGAGTTGGTAAGACTTTTTTGGTAGAAACGGTGTATCAAAAAGAAATGGTTTTTTCCATTACCGGCCTGAATAAAGCTGGAAAAGATTTACAATTAGAGAACTTTACCAATACGCTCAATACCAAACTAACTTCAACCGCTCAAATTCCAACTACCCCAAAATCATGGCTAAAAGCCTTCTTCATTCTTCGACAATATTTGGAAACGATAAAACGAGATCATAAACTCGTTATTTTTATTGATGAGTTACCCTGGTTGGCTACGCCTAAATCTGGATTTCTGTCAGCCTTAGAGAATTTTTGGAATAGCTGGGCATCTAAACGAAACGATATTATTTTGGTGGTTTGTGGATCGGCTGCTTCATGGATGATTTCTAATGTGGTGCGTAGTAAAGGCGGGTTACATAATCGAATTACAAAACGGATTCGTTTATTACCGTTTAACTTGCAGGAAACGGAATTATACCTAAAAAATAGAAAAGTACAACTGGAACGATATGATATTATTCAACTCTATATGGTCATGGGCGGAATTCCGCATTATTTGAAAGAAGTCAAAAGAGGTAAAAGTGCGATACAAGTGATTGATGAAGTTTGTTTTTCAAAAGATGGCCTATTGAGAGATGAGTTTTATAGTTTATATCAAGGCTTATTTAATAAACCAGAACGATACGTTGATGTCATTAAAGCCTTAGCTAAAACCCCTAAAGGATTGACACGAAATGAATTAATCAAAGCAGCGAAACTCACTTCAGGCGGTACAACAACTCGAATATTTGATAGCTTGGAAGAATCAGGTTTTATTATCAAATATTTACCAACGGGTAAAAATTTGAAACTCGCCTTATATAAATTAAGTGATCCTTATTCTGCATTTTACCTAAAGTTTATAGCCAATTCAAGAGTAATGGGTGAAGGTAGTTGGCTCAAAAAATCCGCTACGCCCTCATGGAAAAGTTGGAGTGGTTTTGCTTTTGAGCGATTATGTCTAGCACATATTGACCAAATAAAATCGGCATTAGGTATCAAAGGGATTTATACAGAAACCTCTTCATGGCGAAAAATAGGTACAGCTACCGAAAAAGGCGTACAAATTGATTTAGTCATAGACCGAGCTGATAATGTCATCAATATCTGCGAAATCAAGTTTTCAGAACTACCTTATACCATCACTAAAAAATACGCTACTGAATTACGACAAAAACTTGCTACTTTTAAACAATCAACCAAACAACGCAAAACCTTATTTTTAACGATGATTACAACGTTTGGTGTAACAGAAAATCAATATCGTAACTCTTTGGTGCATCAGAGTTTGGATATGGATGTGTTGTTTGGATAGATAAAGTATTCATTACCGAAACAACACCGCCAAAGGCGAAGGATCTAAATACTCTTCCAATAAAGTAATTTTCCCATTTGTATCAAATTGCCCGACAATACAAACAGGGAGTTTAAAGACATATTCTCGAATGTTAAGTTGTGTAATATGCTGTTCTACAAACCCCGTCGTGCCGATTAAAGAGACTCGACGCTCTAAATAAACAGGATTTCCTACTTTAGAAAGCGGACCATTTTTACCATTTTCAATAAAAGTTGCTATGGATTGAGCAGAAGTATCCTGCCCAAAGTGCTGTATGATCTGAGCTTCGTCTGCAAAAAGTGGTGCAATTTCATCCCATTCGCCTTTTTCAAAGTGTGCAAATAGGGTGTCGATGGTTTTTCTTCGTTGGTTCATTTTTTGTTATTTATCATTGAATGTAAAGTTAGCAATTACGAATAAATAAGATGTTCTATTCTTGAGTTGTTAGTTGGCCCTTAATATATAAAGTTATCCTGTAGAAGTTCTTACTCTTTTAACAGATTATAGATAAGAGATACTGAATTGACTATTCCTACATTTTATAATTTGTCAATATCCTCCTCTTTCAGTTCTTTTATGATATTTCCTGATGTATCATATTTCTTACACCAAATAATCCAATCATAGTCATAGCCAATATCAATTTGGGTTATTTCATGTGGCTCAAAGTTATCAAACTCCGCTTTAAATAGACCTTCCAGTATTAAATCACCATTATCATTATATTCCTTATGCTTAATGATATAATACAAACTATCACAACTGTCCAAATATTCATCTATAAGACAAGTATCATATAAATTACTATCACTCATTTCCCATATTAGTTCTTGTTTTAATCGTCCTTTTCTGAATATTTTTAAAGTGTCTTCTTTCAACCACCCAATGATATTATTAGTATAGTTTTCAAATATTTTATTCTCTATTATGATGTTACTTTTCCCCTGCTCTTTTAAAATTCTTTGATATTGTAATTGATTTCCAAGAAAATATTTTTCATAGGTATAGATTACTCGATAAGGATTCTTTGAAATAGTTTCTATTTGTTTTGAAGAACCGAAAAATCTTTTACCAGACTCTAAGAAGTGTTCATATTTTTCTAAGTATAAAAAATTGGATAATTCAGTCGATATTTTTCTATGCAATAATTTACCTGTATAATAATATTCTTCCAATGTATCTATGAAAAGACCATCTTTAAAGTTTCCTTTGATTTTTATATTTCCATTTTCATAATAATCCTCTTGATAACCATTACATGGAGTATTGCAACAATATTGAAGATTAGGATGATTGATTTCAGTACATTCATTGGCGATTCTATTAAATTTTACGGTGTCTATATTCAAACCAAATTGCTTAACATGAACAAGATAGTTATAGTTAAAATCATAGGCATCTGAATTTGCCTGACAAGCAATAAAATAAGTTCCTGTATCAGGTAATGTGAAGATTCCATTATAGAAGATATTAGTTATATTATCGAAGTCGATGGTACTTGTATCTTCTATATATTCTTTAAGCGTTTGTTCGTACCAAACTCTTTTTGATTCTTGATTATAATTATAAATTGCATCAACTGCTTCTCCTTTTCTAAATATAAAATATCCATGTAAACGTCCTAAAGTATCCAACTTAATATTATACTCATCACAACTATCAATCATTACCAGTTGTAAGGTAACTTCTTGACTATAAGTACTTTTAGATAATCCGAAAAAAGTAATTAAAGAAATGAAGATAGGGTAAAAGAAAGATTTCATATTA